>JANOPX010000351.1:0-9925 GCA_031422115.1 Chamaesiphon sp. VAR_4_metabat_408
GGGTGGGAGGGTAGGAGGGTGAACGTATTATTTCCTCAATCCAAAATCCGCTTGGTGTGCTGTCTTGAAAAGGTGCTTCACTGTCGGGGAACCCCAAGTGAAGCACTTTTCGCTCCACTGTCGGGGAACCCGAACAGTTCGCACATCCGCAAAATCCAAAATCCAAAATCCCTCATCTCTGACCCCTGACCCCTCATCCCCGATTACCATTCATCGTCGTCCCAATCATCACGAATGGGGTTGGAGTTGGGCGGGTTGGGGCGACGCTGGGGGGGGGTGGAATCGCCTTGAGAGCGACGGAATTGGCGGCGGTCTTCTAATTCGTCGGGATAGTTGGGATTTGTGCGTTCTGGGGGGAGTTTTGAGTTTGGATTTTGGCGATTGGGGGGGTTAGATCCTGCTGGGCGACGTGGGGGTGGAACATCTTCATCTTCCCACCGTTCGTCGAGATAGTCATCGTCAGATTGGCGGAATCCGCTCGTCTGTTCGTCGAGGGCTGGGCGACGGCGAGGATCGTCTCTACGGGGGTTGGAATTGCGGTTGGGGGGTTGGGTGTCGGGATAGCGATCGTCGCGGGTATAGCGGTCGCGGGGTGGCTCTTGACGTGGATCGTTTTGGTAGTCATCTTCGCGGTAGTAGTTGTCACGAGGATTTTGGCGATTGTCTGAGCGGGGGGGATTATTGTCGCGGTTGTAATAGTCGCGGGAGGGATTGGCTGGATAGCCGCTGTTGCCGCGATTGCTGGGATAGGATTGGGGATAGTCGTTGTTGCGGCTATCGTAGTTATCATAGTACGGTTCGCGGCGATCGTAGGGATTGTAGACATCGCGATTGTTGTAACCGTCGCGATAACCAGGTTCATCCTCGCCGATGAAGATTTCTTTGATGGTACCGAAGATGCCTTTGTCTTCTTCTTCGGTGAGGGTGCGTACTTGCCGTGTCAAGTCGTAGATGGCATCGTCTAGTTCGCTCTTGATTTCTTCGATTAGTCGCTCTTCTCCTGTTGTTAGAGCTTCACGAAGTTCGCGAATCAAGGCTTCGATTTGTTTGCGTTGGGTATTGGCAAACTGCATCCCAAATTCGAGGGCGACTTCCCGGAGTTGTCGCTCGGCTTGGTAGGATAAGGCTTCGGCGCGGTTGCGTTTGTCGATTTTTTCGCGCTTTTGTTTGTCGCTGGCGGCAAATTGTTCGGCTTCTTCGATCGCACGGCGCACTTCCATCTCGCCTAATGTAGACGCACCCTGGATTGTGACGGTTTGTTCGCGTCCGGTAGTTCGATCCATTGCCATGACTTGGAGGATGCCATTTGCGTCGATGTCGAGGGAAACTTGGACTTGGGGGATGCCTTTTGGGGCGGGGGGAATTCCGGTAAGTTTGAATCTCCCCAAAGATTTATTATCGGCTGCCATTTCTCGCTCGCCTTGCACCACATGGACTTCTACCATTGTCTGGTTGTTTTCGGAGGTGGAGAAGATGTCCGATCGCCGCACGGGGATGGTAGTATTGCGCGGGATGAGTTTTTTCATCACGCCGCCGATGGTTTCCAATCCGAGGGAGAGGGGGGTGACATCGAGCAAGAGGATATCTTTGACTTCGCCGACTAAGACTCCCGCTTGGATGGCTGCTCCGACGGCGACGACTTCATCGGGGTTGACGTTTTGATTTGGGCGTTTGTTGATAAAGCTGCGAACTAGTTCCTGTACGGCTGGCATTCGGGTGGAACCGCCAACTAAGACTACTTCGTCGATGTCGTAGGTACTGAGGTTGGCATCGTTGAGGGCGCGCTTGAGAGGGGCGCGAAGACGCACGATCAGATCTGCACACAAATCCTCAAATTGAGCGCGGGTGAGCCTAGTTTCGATGTGTTTGGGGCCATCTGCGGTGGCGGTGATGAAGGGGAGATTGATGTCTGTCACCATTACGCCGGAGAGTTCGATTTTGGCTTTTTCGGCGGCTTCTGTTAGGCGTTGGAGGGATTGACGCTCTTTGCGAAGATCGATATTTTCGGCTTTGAGAAATTCTTCGGCGAGCCAATCGACGATTTTGCGATCGAAGTCCACGCCGCCCAATTGGGTATCGCCGCTGGTAGACTTGACTTGGAATACTCCATCGCCAACTTCCAAGACGGAGACATCGAATGTACCGCCACCCAAGTCAAAGGCTAGTAGTGTTTCGCTTTGGCGTTTATCCAAACCATAGGCGAGGGATGCAGCGGTAGGTTCGTTGAGAATCCGCAGTACTTCTAATCCAGCAATTTTGCCCGCATTTTTGGTCGCTTGGCGTTGAGCGTCGTTAAAATATGCAGGTACGGTAATTACCGCACCCGTGACGGGTTCGCCGAGGTATCGACTCGCTTCATCGGCGAGTTTTTGCAAGATCATTGCCGAAATCTCTTCGGGGGAGTATTCCCGATTTTGTTTGGGGCACTTAATTTTGATGTTGCCTTCTTCATCCTTGCGGATAGTATAGGGCACTTGCTTTGACTGAGGACTTAGTTCGCCGTATTTCCGCCCCATGAAGCGTTTTACCCCATAAAAGGTATTCTGGGGATTGAGTTCGGTTTGTCGCCGTGCCATTTGCCCGACGAGACGCTCGCCGTCTTTGCTGAAGCCAACGACGGAGGGTGTGGTACGCATACCTTCGGCATTGGCAATTACTACTGGTTTTCCGCCTTCTATGACAGCCACCACCGAATTAGTGGTACCCAGATCTATGCCGACTACTTTACCCATCCGTTGCTTCCCTTAGATGACTAGATTGTCACAAATTACCGATCCTATTTTAGCCGATCGCGTGGCACAGGGTCGATAGTCGATCGGCTCATTCCAAGTGAGGATAGCACTACTCTGTCGATCGGTACAGCCATGATTAGCCACCGATTAAAATCGGGGCACATGATGCAAAGTCCGCCTACGCGGACTAAGATTGAGGTTGTATTGCCTCACCCTCGATTCCAAAACTGATGAATTTAGATCGCCAAATCCAAAGCCTAATTGAGGATGCACCGGATATAGAGAGTCAAATTAGTGTAGCGGCGATCGCTCCAGTTTTGCAAGAGCTGGCGGCTACTTTGCCTCTGACAGAATATTACATCTGTCAAAGTCTGGCTGGCGAATGGGAGATTTCCACACTCCGCCACCGTCAACAACCCAATCTAGAAATTCAGGCTATCTATGCCTTTGCCCAGATTGAGGATATCGCTAAAGTCAATCGGGGTGAATTAAAGTCTACATCGGCGGCGAAAATACCGATCGTCCAACTATTATTCCAGATGTTGGCAATCCCCACACTCGATCGAGTCATATTCTTCAACAATTCGCAAGATCTAGATCGAGGACAAGAGATTCATCGATCGCAGTTACTCAGCCTAATTGCCGAGAGATTTGAGTCGATCGATACAAGTCCTAGTTTACCACCGGATGTGTGTTAGGAATTTTGGATTTTGGATTTTGGATTTTGGATTTTGGATTGACACTTGTTAGAGCCTTGAAACCTAACGCTTTAGGGATGTTGGGTTATTTCGGGGCGTTCGCGTAGCGTTTGCCTCAGCAAAAAGGCTACGCCAACGAGGCTCAACCCAACCTACTCTTCCGCTCTGATGCCTGTAAAATATTCTGGTTCGTTACCTGGAATCCACTTAATATTACAGCCGATGCTGGGGCGTTGAGTGAAATCTAGAGCGCGATTTGCGAGGAGGGATTCGATCGCCGCGCGCAAATCTTGTCCCGTCACTGGTTTACCATTAGACGGACGACTATCATCCAATTGTCCGCGATAGGCTAGGTGCAAACCTTTGTCGAATAGAAAGAAATCAGGCGTACAGGCGGCGGTATAAGCCTTAGCTACAGATTGAGTAGGATCGCAGCAAACCGGAAAATTAAAGCCTTCACTTTTTGCCAAAGCTGCTAGATGTTCTGGTGCATCATCGGGATATTTGTCGATATCATTGGGACTGATGCCGATGACTCCCAAACCTTGCGCTGCATAGTCTTTGGCAATCTGGGCTAATTGGGTTTGAACGTGTTTGACGAATGGACAATGAACGGAAATAAACATCACTAGCAATGCTTGTTTGCCAGTAAAAGTAGCGAGGGAAATCGACGCACCACTGACAACATCAGTGAGTGCAAAATCAGGCGCACTTACGCCCAAGGGTAGCATAGTTGAGGCAGTCCGTACCATATCGATCGACTAATCCTATTACAGTTGATACCTATTAGCTTAGTACATTGTGGGTTTCCGCCTAGTATATCCTGTTCGTTAAAAGGACATACCAGGTAAGTAGGTTCGATCTTATCGCCATCTGTCTAGGCAGCTTGTTGAATGTAGAGTGGTACTAAAGATTGGAGTAAACCCGTTGCTGTTTTGCCATACTCTTCAATTTCAACCAATTGCTCGATCGCATAAGTCATATTTTCTTCTAAATCTTGAACTGTGGGATAAGTTTTCATCACCTCTGAGATTAGATCGTCCAGATAGTACTCTCGCATCGCGGCAAGTGACTGATTTCCATAGTTAGAATTCGGTCGCAACATTACCAATAGAATGATTTTTGCTCTGAGGGGATTGGTAGAACTCATCACATTTTGCCGCAGCACAAATGGATCGTATTCAGCAATTTGTACCGAACCATCTTGGGAAAATTGTTCTGGCTCTTCTTCCTCATAACAAGTTTCATAGGCAGATTCATCTACATTATAATCAACAGGCGGACTCAGTTCGTCAAATTGTTCGGTAGGTTCTGGCGCATAGGCACGTTGGAGTGCTGAGGGCACATCAGCAGATGTATATGCCTGAGTCGGTGCTGGTGCATAGGCACGTTGGAGTGCTGAGGGCACATCAGCAGATGTATATGCCTGAGTCGGTTCTGGCGGTCGAGGTGGTGGAGCTTTGCGAGTATGTTCTTGGTGAAATTCTGGATATAGCTGACCGATCGATAGATAAATTATCTTGGCAATTTCGATATAATGCTTGGGTTTATTAACTGTTGTAATCAGTTTTTGCAATAGCAGTTTTAACTGATCGAGAGTATTGTACTCTCTGACGATCTGCTCGACCAAATATTGCGGATCGATCGAATTTAGATAGTCAGTATCTTTTTCCCAGCGATTCGTACAGAGACAATACAGCATTTTTTTGATGCGGATTGACTCTGGATGCTTGTTTAAGTAGTTAACGACTTGCCGAAGTAAGTTTACGTCATTAATCCTCATGTATATCGACCAGCTTTATATATAATTTTTATCAACGGCGTAATCTCTGGGGGAAGATCGTCGCCATAACTCTTCTGTATTGTGCCCGATAAATATACTGCGCTAACATTTTGTTGGAGAGGAGGGGGGAGGGGGGGGACTGGGAGACTGGGGGACGAGGGGACGAGGGGGATAAAGCTGTTCTTACCCTCCTACCCTACCACCCTACCACCCTCCTACCCCTCATCCCTGAACTTTAGCTAGATTAACTCGATCGATCCGTACGACCAAATCGCCGTCTGTGCCCTCTCCGAGAGAGTGAGTGACTTCCCCTAGTACCAGGGGTTCGGAGACACCTGGAAGGGGGTGAATTACGGTGCGTGCGCGAATGTTTAGTTGTCTGTCGGCGCGACCCGCTCTACCATAGGCATATAAATCTCCAGCAGCTTGGCGGAGTGTTGCTTCTAGGGTGCTTTCGGTAATGGGTGTAACTACAGCAATGGTAGCTCGATCGTTACCATTATCATAAATAAGTGAGTAGTGTACAGAGCCAGGAATCGCCGTATGGGTGAGGGGAACCAGACTCAATGCAAATAAACCCCCAGTCAGCACCCCCATAAATCCAGTCGCACCTACCAAGCGAAACTTAAATCCCCACTTGAAGATGAGCGCGAGAACTGTTATCGCACCGAAGACTAGAGTCGCAATTCCCGACCATTGACAGTATTTCAGAAAATCAGCAGTTGTAATCATATTAGGCTGAGGTAATTATATATTTTTGTTATGCTGGAGCTATAAGTTCGATTTATTACTCAACTGTCAGACATTAAATGTCAACTTCTCCCTTGTCACTCCCACTTACCCTTGCATCGATCGTCGATCGCTTACAGCAGGCATCCGACCCCAAGCGGAAATATGAGTATATCCTATGGCTCGCCAAACGGCTACCGGAAATGCCGGAAGGGGACAAAGTAGCCGAAAATAAAGTCCCTGGCTGTGCTTCTCAAGTCTACATCACCGCGACCTTGGTAGATAGCAAGGTCGAATTTGTGGGTGATTCTGACGCACAGATTACCAAGGGTTTAGTCGCATTATTAATTAAAGGACTGAATGGATTATCGCCCCAAGAAATTCAACAAGTGACACCAGATTTTATCAAGTTGACTGGTTTGGATGTCAGTCTCACTCCATCACGGGCGAATGGATTTTATAATATTTTCCAATTAATGCAGAAAAAAGTCGTTCTTTGTCAATTGGAAGCATCAGTTTAGTTGCCCTCAATTCGGGGAGCCGGAAATTTTGGCATCCCCCTAGCCCCCTCTGCCAAGCTTAGGAGAGGCGTTTTTACGTCACGGGGTTCTAAAAAAAAGAATCGAATGTAGGTAAGTAGTAATTCTACGAGTATTTTCAATTTTTCCTTCAAAAGCTATTTCCTGAACAGCTTTTAGCCTCAATAGACTATTTTGAGTTCCCTCGCATTACTAGATCGTTCATTAATATGTCCAAATACTCATTTGCCCGTATACAGCCGATCGAATTTGAATCTATGGCACAGGCTCTGTTGGAGAAGACCTATCGTGTTGGGGGTAATCTAATTCAGTTTGGTTCGGGAAAAGATGGCGGGCGAGAGGCTACATGGTCACAACCAATTAATCATCCAACTTATTCTCGACCTACTAATAAAGATACTGATGTTGTAAAAGAGTGGGTTTTCCAAGTTAAGTATCACGATCTAGACCAACGTGGTTGGTCTGCTGCTCGTAGTGCAGTTGTTGAAGATCTAGATAAAGAGCTAGAAAAGATCGTTCATAAGTATGCTGTGCCGTTACATATTTTTTGCGTCGTATTGATGCAGAAAATGGCGATATTCAAGTAATATTGTCGAGTCGTCCAAAAGGATATTCTGGGGAGTTTGATGTATTTGAGCCAATCACTTGGGAGCTTAATGAACTCGAAAGACCAGATTTTGATGAATATTGCGATCGTTGGCTAAAAAATAGAATTAAGGATACAGAAGAACGTAGTGATGCACAAGAGCGAATCAATCGTGGCATGATGGCTGAGTCTGTTCAACGTCTAGCTCGATATAAAATTCAATGTTTTATAAATCAAGATAAAACACAACTTATTTGTTTAATCTTAGCTTTTCAGATTGAGATGAAATTTGATTTTTTCATCCTGCAACTTTAATGAAATTAGAACAGCATGGGAAGAAACTAATAACTATCATCGAAGAAGAAGTGAATCACTGCATTACGATCCGCAACAATACATACAGGATTTAGTTTCTAATCAGAACAAGAAAAGACAGTGTGAAATAACGATCTCCTCTCATTACTTTTCCCATTGGTATACGGCTGCTTTCACATCTTTAAGTAAATCTTTAGAATCTCCACATAAAAATCCAGACCCGAAATTGGATTTAAGAATATTTGATGGTAGCATTGGTATAGAGTTTCGTGATTACTTACATGGAAAAACTTACAGATTAGATTTTTTAAATCAATTGAGGAGAGAAGTTAATGAAGAGTATGATTACATGATTAACACGACATTAGGAAGCATTCTACAGATTCCATTAATTCCTATAGATGTATTTCAGATATTATCCTTGTCATCTATCAGTTCAAAGTTAGTTCCCCTGTATCAATTGATTAATATAGCTCTCTCTATTATTGAAAAAGAGGGTGATAAACGAATCGATAACATAAGATTATTGGGAGGCATTTTACATCAACATACAATAGAGTCAGTCAGTGTAGAACAAATAAATTTTCTGCTGTCTCGATCGAATAACCTGCTATCTATTCCATCTGGATGGATCAGTGCTATTCTAAGAATTTGTATAGATACACCAGAACTTAATATCGAACTCTTACTAAATCTTTGGGGAAAAAATAAATCCTCGGAGCTGCATTTTTTACTAATTAGGAGTGAAAATTCTCAAGATAAATGGAATCAACTTTTAGAAAAGATTCTATACAATAATCACCCTAGTGCATTGAGATTGGGTGTCGCTATTGCAGCTTGCATAGAACCTAGAGGAAAGGCTGAAATTATTCTACGAGATCGATTGATATCTGAATTCAGCAGCTATCCTATTAGTGGTGACTGCATGAAATTTTTTCAAGCATTACTGAATTTGTCCCCTAGTTTGGAAGAATTCTCATTGTGGGTACAGCCGATAATTATTAATCAAGTGTGCCAGTCCCGATTAACTTCAATCAATATTAGTCAGCGGTTTATGCTCGCAGTCAGCTCTGAATGTAAAATCGATCTTACACAATTACGAGAACAACTATCTATTTTCATTACGAATAGATCTGATTATCCGGCAACTATAGTACTGGGAGCATTAGAAGCTATCATAAAAATTGATGATATAAATTTGTCCATTCTAGATTCTAAGATTTGGCAGCAATGCTTTGATGAATAGTTACATAAAATTATCTAATTTAACTAATTTAACTGAATAGTGAATCTAGTAGTATTTAATTGTAAACCATAATGATAATCACTCTGAAGAATCGGTTCTTCCTTCAAAATTATGATAATAATCTCGATCGAACAAACCCTCAATTGCTAACTAAAGCAGAAATAGGCTACACAGTGCGTGGCCTATTTCGCTCAAACTCCAAACTGAGTTGCCTTAGCAGGTCAATTCAAACCCTCCAAGTAGATAAAATGTGTTGTCGTTGCGATTATTGCGAATAATTCGTTAAAATTTAACCATCCCCCAATATTGGATTGCCAACAGTTAAATTATGGGCAACCTCAATTACCCTGCCTACATCCCTAGTGAAGATGACACCAAACTCTCCCAAGAGAGCAGCCGCATCCTGACTACCTATCTCAGTCCCAACGTCCATCAGATTGAGATTGTCGAAGCAGACGGTAATAAACATTCAGCCACCATCCCCGCTGCTGCATACCGCTTACTCGTCGATGCTTTAACCCAAATGGCTCAGGGCAATGCCGTTAGCCTGATTCCGATTCATGCCGAACTCACTACTCAAGAAGCCGCCGATCTACTCAATGTTTCCCGCCCATACTTAATCAAACAAATCGAACTAGGTGAAATCCCCCATCATAAAGTTGGCAAACACCGCCGGATAAATTTCAACGATCTGATGGTTTATAAAAATCGGATCGATCTAGCTACAGCGCAAGGGTTAGATGAAATGCTAGCTATTTCTCAAGAGCTAGGACTGTACGACTGATGGCTGCTAATATCGCCGTAGTCTATGATGCCTGCGTTCTATATCCTGCCCCTTTACGCGATCTGTTAGTTCAATTGGCAACAACCGGAATTTTTCGCGCCAAATGGACGGAGCTGATTCATGATGAATGGACGCGAAATTTATTAATCAAACGTCCTGACTTGAAAGCTGATAGACTTGCACGGTTGAGAGTCTTGATGAATCAGAATGTGCCCGATTCTCTAGTTACAGATTTCGAGGATTTAATTCCCACTCTGGAGTTGCCCGATCCTGACGATCTCCACGTTCTAGCTGCCGCCATTAGCGCAGATGCTAAAATTATCGTCACTTTTAACCTCAAGGATTTTCCAGATCCAATCCTTGCCAAACATGAAATAGTCGCCCAACACCCAGATGTGTTTGTTGGCGATCTCATTGAGCGATACCCACAGCAAGTCTTGCAAGCTGTTGACATGATTTTAGCTCGCCTGAAGAATCCACCTCAGACTTTCGAGAATCATCTGGCAATTTTAG
>JANOPX010000352.1:0-11071 GCA_031422115.1 Chamaesiphon sp. VAR_4_metabat_408
CTCAAGACCCTAATAAAATCGCTAAACGTAAAATCCAGCCAGAAGCAGCTCCGAGACAGGTAGAGCAGCCGCCAACCCCCGCTTACCAAGACGGACAATTTGGTCAATCGGTACTATTTCAACAGTCCCAATGGTGGTCGCGGGGGATTATTTGGACTATCCTGGGCATTACCACTGGTTTAGTCGGTTGGGCATGTTTTGCACCCTTAGAAGAATCAGTACCCGCCCAAGGTAAACTAGAACCGATCGATAAAGTCAAAGACGTTCAAGTACCAATTGCAGGAGTTGTCAAACAATCCTTTGTCAAAGAAGGTGATAAAGTCAAAGCAGGTCAAAAGCTCCTAAGTTTAGAATCCACCGTCCCTCAATCTCAACTTATATCTCTCCAAAATAATCTCGCATCACTCACCGCTGAAACTCGATTCTATCGCACTGTATTAAGCCAAGGCATTGCCGCAGTTAGTCCTCAAGAACTAGCCAACCTAAACGTCAATCCAGAAATTCTCGCACTCACCAAAAGTCGTAGCTCCGTCCTCGCTGAAAATCAACTTTATCGTGCCGAACTAAATGGAACTACCCTCGCAAACCTCAATTCCGAACAACGTCAAAGATTGCAATCTAGTCGCGCCGAACTCGCATCGAGAATGAGTTCCGGTCAATTAGAAATAGGTCAAGTAGACAACCAGATGCGCGAGAATCGAGTCAAACGTCAAGGACTAACAACTTTACTTACCAATAGTCAAGCAACGATCGCTAATCTCGATGCTAAAGCCAAAGCCAAAGTATCACAAATAGACTCCCAAATTGCCGAAAATCGTACCAAACATAAAACATCTGTCAGTATCCTCAAAACCAACCAAGGTATCTTAAATAGTCTCAGACCTGCGGGTGATGCTGGGGCACTCTCTCGTAACCAAGTGCTCAAACAGGAGCAGGAAGTCACTTCCCGTACCAGTGAGGGAGCCGAACTCGAACAGCAATACAATCGACTCCGATACGATCGAGAAGAATTGCTCGCCACTTCTCGCTTGGAAATCCAAACTCAACAGCAACAAATCAGACAGTATCAGAATGAGATCGGTCAGCTAAATCAGGAATATTATCGCCTGACAATGGCAACCAATCAAAGTCGCGAAAAACTCAAAAATAGCTTTGCTACCTCTCGCAAAGACCTACTCACCAGAATCGCCGATAATGATAAACGAATTGCTGAAATTGATGGGCAACTAAATCGATTAATCGTTGATAACGAACGCAAGATTGCCGAAACAACTAGCCAAATCAGTCAAGCTACCCAAAATCTCAAATACCAAGATATCATCGCCCCAGTGAGCGGCACAGTATTTGAACTCAAAGCAGGTACGCCAGGATTTGTCGCCAATCCTGCCGAACCAATCTTGAAAATTGTCCCCGACAATACCCTTACCGCCAAAATATTTATCACCAATAAAGACATCGGCTTTATCAAAGTGGGAATGCCTGTAGATGTCCGCATCGACTCCTTTAACTTTAGTGAATTTGGTGATGTCAAAGGTAAATTGAAATCGATCGGTTCTGATGCCCTCCCTCCAGATCAAGCCCACCCTTACGAGCGATTCCCCGCCACCATCGAGCTAGAAAAACAAAGCCTCATCATCAAGGGTAAGCCTGTCACCCTCCAGTCAGGGATGTCCCTCAGTGCCAATATCAAGCTCCGCGAACGTACAGTCATGAGTATCTTCACCGATATGGTGATGAAACAAGGCGATGCAATCAAAACAGTTAGGTAGAGTTCAGGGGTCAGGAGTCAGGTGTCAGGGCAAAAGCTAGTAAGAGCAAGGGTTTTAACCCGAATCTCACCCCTGACCCCTCATCCCTGACCCCTGACCCCTCCCCCATCACTAGACAAATCTTTAACAAGTATGCTATAGTTAGAAAAGACGCGCTGGCGTAGCTCAGTTGGTAGAGCAGCTGATTTGTAATCAGCCGGTCGGGGGTTCGAATCCGTCCGCCAGCTTCATAAATTAATTAGGGTTCAACTAAATATATTTAGTTGAACCCTAATTTTTGCAGTAGAGTTTTAGTCCGTGTAGACGGACTTTGCATCACTAGCGGCGACTTTAGTCGCTGAATGAATGCTCGAAGATTAGACTCCCGCTCCGTCAAGCAACCTCACCGCCTCACCAAAGGGAAAATCAGTCAAATCTAGTCCGCCAGGAGTGACAACCCAGAGCGTCGGGAATAGTGGTGCAGGATCGGGAAATTCTCCATAGCCATCAGTGAGATAGATGCACAGTGCGGGAGTTTGCCCATCCCAGCTTTCTTGTACTCGATCGAAAAATGGCACAAATGATGTGCCGCCACCACCTTGAGGCATCACTAACACCGAATTTGCATCGAGTAAATGCGGCCCATCCAGCTCGGTATCAGCATAGTATAAATAACACTCAATATGTGGATAAGCACCCAAAATGCCCTTCACCTCATCCACGATCAACTGAAATTCCAGTACCCCGACAGAGCGACTGATATCGACAGCCACATAAACCCGTACCGATTCTCCTGCCAAACTCTCCAAGTATAGCCCCCGACCGACAAAACGTCGATCGAAACCCTGAAAATCAGTAGGAGTTTGAACTAAATATCGCCATAGGTGCGATCTCCAGTCTAACTGAGAACCGATCGCCGCCGTCAACTCTCGATCGATTCCTCCCGGCATTTTACCAGATTGACTAGCTGCGGCAATAACCGCCGCCTGCTGGAGTGCTTGCCGCCAATGAGACTTCAGCTCATCTGGCAGTTTCCGACCCCAAGGAGGGGCATTTAGACCCATCTGGGCTTCATTACTCGCATCATTAGCTAGTGGCAACAAATCCAGATTACCTAGTTGAAGATTATTTACACCCTGTTGTTGCAACAACTCATACACTTCTTCAACACTGAGATGCTCCAATTTTTCATCTCGCAGAGCACCCGGAGGTAATTCAAATCCCCGCTCCCGCAGGATCGTACCATTGACCACAATATCCGCAGCAATATTCCACAACTTAGGCTCCCGCGTACCCACCCGTGATGGATGTAGCAGCGCAGCATGGAGTAGTTCGTGCAAGAGCAACCCATCTTGCTGGTTGATGGGCAACGACTGCAAAAAGTCAGGATTGAAAAATATATCTCGCCCATCGGTTGCTGCGGTGGGGATAGTTGAGCTGGGCAAAAACCGTACAAACATCGCTAAAGTCCCAAAAAAAGGCGACTTCATCCGCAACCGCAACAGAGATGCACTAATGACTTTGACAGAATCGGTAATTGGAGGGCAATGGTTCATACCTTCATTAATCCCCAATCTGTAGTCACAACGATCGTTATTTCTTAACTTTTGCTCCAATACACCAGCTTTCAACAGTATCCTCACTCTGAGGTGCTGGATTTACATAGAGATGAAGATTTTTCGCGCGCCCAGGGATTGACTGTTTCGATGATTTGTGTTCTGGAGGCTTGATAACGATATCGGCTTTACCCTGAGAGAGATCGTGCAATTCGATCGATTTCAGACTATTTGCCTTTGCCAACACCAATGATATTTCCCGCGCAGATCCGCACCATGATTGATTATCGGCTAATTTGCTCAACCTGTCGATATAAATTCGAGTGAGGTGCTCGATGTCACCAGTATATTTACGCACTGATGGGGCATCCAATTGCCAATTTGCACCATTTAATTTTGCCTGAGTTTCCAGGTCGTTGTCAACGAGGAAAACCGCTTTGGCAGCTAAAGTCCCACCGACCAATAAGCAAATCGTACCAACTGATAACAACTGCGAAAAACCGTTAAGATGGCTCATAAATTATTTGTTGGCATAGCCTCTGGTAAATAAAGTACCTTGAAGATGGACGGGAGCACTTGGAAAATTAGCTGGATTTGGGATTGGTTCGATCGGTGCAAATCAACTGCTCGAAAGGATTTACTCATTCGGAGGAGGAGTAGATCGAGCACTGTTACTACCCATTTATTTTAGCTCGATCGGGAGTATTTCACTTAAATTCACACACCAAATCTCACGATATCCCAACCAATTCAAATATGCCGATTTGTACAATTGATTCATTTCGTGCAGCCGAATTACGTTTAAATGCGGATACGAGTAGCCAAACAGTGGGTGTTAGAATGGGGATGAGTCTAAATCACAATCCCCGCTTACAGCATATGGATGAAATTGCACAGTATTGGCTAGTACTCAAACGTCGCTGGTTGCCAGCCGCGCTAGTCTTTGCCCTCACCACCGCATTGGCAGCGGCGTATACTTTCAAGCAAACGCCAATCTACCAAGCGAAAGGGCAAGTCATTCTCAAAAAGACCAACAAAACTAGTGCCTTATTGAGTAGTAGCAGTGTACCGGGGATTGGCGACTTAGAAGGACTAACTGGTAGTAGCCCCGTCACCACCCAAGTAGAAGTGATCAAATCGATTACGACAATTAAAGGTGTAATCGCCGAACTGCTGGAGACCAAGTACAAAGCTGAGTCCCCAGAACGGAAGCGGCTCCAGAAGCTAGCCAAACAAACTGAATTATTTGCCACCCAACTCAAAGTTAGCAGCATCAAGGGTACAGACATCCTCGAAGTCAGCTTCCAAGATCCCAGCAAAGAATTGACTCGTGACGTAGTTGATACTGTCATGAACGTGTACATCGGTAACGACCAAACCAACCAACGTCTGGAAGCCAAAGCCGCTCGAAAATTTGTCGGCGAGAAGCTACCCGAAATGGAGGCAGAAGTCAAAAAAGCTGAAGCAGAGATTCGAGATTTCAAAGAAAAAAGTCGCGTTATCGATTTACCAACAGAAGCTACCAAAGGCGTAGAAACAGTTACCAACCTCAATAAGGAAATTACCTCCGCCTCAGCCCAACTAGCTGCTGAAACCTCCCGACTAGAAGGACTAAAAAATCTGTTTGGCGGTCAAGATGCCCAAGCGACAATTCAATCTGGACTACTGAGCGAATCACCCGGACTCCAGAAATCGCTCAGAGAGTTACAAGAGGTGGAATCAAAACTGGCTCTAGAAAAAACTCGGTTTAGTGACAACGACCAGAGCATCATCAGCCTAACCGAAAAGCGCAAAGCCTTACAAGATATCCTCACAAGTCGCTACAAAAATAGCTTACTGGGTAACAAGAACTTCCAGGGAAAACTGGTTGAAATTCAATCAGCAGGGATTCAAGGCGGCTTAATCCAGGATCTTGCCAAGAGTGAAGCTCAAAAGACGAGCTTGAAAAAGCAAATTGATGCACTACTCGTCGTGCGCGACTCCTACATCCTGCGGATGAATGATATTCCGAAATTGGAGCAACAACAGAATGCCCTCGGACGCAAACTCGAAACAACCCGTGCCAACTACAAGACTCTCCTGAGCAAACTCCAGGAAATTGAAATCGCTGAAAATCAGACCCTTGGCAACTCGCGCATTCAAGCGGCCGCTGAATTACCCGAAGAGCCGATTTCGCCTAAAAAAGGTCAAAACATCGCCATTGGCGGCTTCTTGGGCTTATTTCTCGGTGCAGCAACAGCCTTTGCCATGGATAGTGCTGACAAACGAATCAAAACAGCCGAAGAAGCCAGACAACTGTTGCCTAGCTATCCAGTTCTAGGTCAAATCCCCGTGTTCGAGAAAACGCGCCAAATGCCCAAACTCGGCAACGCACCCAGAGATCCAGGTCAATTGGTCATGAATGGAACGAGCGGGATTGAAGGCGAGTCTTTCCGCATGTTGCAGACCAATCTCCAGTTTATGAATGTCGATAACAGTTTGAAAGTGCTGGTGATGTCTAGTTCTCAATCTGGGGAAGGGAAATCAACCGTAACAGCGAATCTGGCATTAGCACTAGCAGAGTTGGGTAAGCGAGTTTTACTTGTTGATGCGGATATGCGGAAACCAACTCAGCATAAGATCTGGCGACAAAGTAACTATGAAGGATTGAGCAACGTTCTCAGCGGACAGTGCGACCAAAAAACCGCGATTACGGAAGTTCAGTCCAATGTTTTCTTACTAACTGCGGGGGTAGTACCACCCAATCCCGTTGTCTTGATTGACTCAGATCAAATGAATTCCCTGATCGAGATTTGGTCGAATAGCTATGATATCGTCTTGATTGACGCACCACCAGTCACTGTTGCTGCGGATGCTAGTTTGTTGGGGACGCAGGCGGGTACTTTACTATTTGTGATTCGTCCTGGTGTCGCTGATAAGGAATCGGTGGAATATGCCCAAGAAATCCTGACTCAATCGAAGATAAAAGTATTGGGGATGGTACTCAATGGCGTTGAGGTCGATAAACAAAAACGCTACAACAGCTATTACTACAATAGTCAGGTATCCAGAAGTGATGAGGGAAATGCAGGTTCTAAGTTATTACCCGGTATAAGTGGCGGTCGAGATCGTTAGTTCGGTAATATCTCACAATACAGGAGAGCCAGTTAAACTAATTAGTTTGACTGGCTCTCCTGCGTTGGAATTAATCCAAGGTACAGGAATCGAACCTGTCTAGAGGAAACCTCGCGGATTATGAGTCCGCTGCCTAAACCGATCGGCCAACCTTGGAGACATCCCTCTATTTTAACATTGAGTGCCAAGGATCGATCGCGAATCTATATTTTTCTCGATGGTGAAAGTAGTTGAGATCGTTGTGCCTGTGTCGATGACCCTTAGTCTGCCTTCTCTTCGTTCGCGTAAGGCTCCGCCAACGCATTGGCGGAGCCTGCGCTTTGCGCTTACGGCAATCGAGCCTCAGCGGACAACGGCAGTATAATTGGGGAATATTAAAATGTTTACTAGTACTGGGCGGCATAAATTAGGCAATAATTCAACCCTCACTCCCAACTCCCAACTCCCAACTCCCAACTCCCAACTCCCAACTCCCAACTCCCAACTCTTCCCAATCCTTATGAAAATTGCCAATAATATTACTGAATTAGTCGGTCGTACTCCCCTAGTCAGACTCAACCGGATTCCTCAAGCTGATGGCTGTGTGGCAGAAATTCTGGTCAAATTGGAGGGGATGAATCCCGCCGCTTCGGTCAAAGATCGCATCGGGGTGAATATGATTCAGGCGGCGGAGGATGAAGGGTTGATTACGCCTGGTAAAACAATTTTGATCGAACCTACGTCGGGAAATACCGGAATCGCTTTGGCAATGGTTGCAGCGGCTAAGGGGTATCGGTTGATCCTGACGATGCCAGAAACCATGAGTATCGAGCGACGGGCGATGTTGAAAGCCTATGGTGCCGAATTGGAACTGACACCGGGCATTGAGGGGATGACTGGCTGTATTCGTCGCGCTCAAGAAATCGTCGATAAGACTCCCCATGCTTATATGTTGCAGCAGTTTCGCAACCCGGCAAATCCTCAGATTCACTTCAATACGACCGCTGAAGAGATTTGGGCCGACACTGATGGCAAAGTAGACATTTTGGTCTCTGGAGTCGGTACCGGGGGCACTATCACGGGGATAGCGGAGGCTCTCAAACCTCGAAATCCCGAATTTAAAGTCATTGCGGTGGAGCCGACAAATAGTCCCGTATTATCTGGTGGAAGACCCGGCCCACATAAGATTCAGGGTATTGGGGCGGGATTTGTCCCCCAGGTATTGAAGATCGATCTGATTGATGAAGTAATTGCTGTAACCGATCGACAGGCGATCGACTATGGACGCAGATTAGCACGAGAAGAGGGTTTACTATCGGGTATTTCGACTGGTGCTGCTCTGTATGCAGCGATCGAAGTCGGCCGTCGTCCCGAAAATAGCGGTAAACTAATCGTAATGATCCAACCTAGTTTTGGCGAACGCTATCTCAGCACTCCGTTATTTCAAGACCCGGAAATTAGTTAATGGGGGGTGGGATTTTGGATTTTGCGGATGCGTGAACTGTTCGGGTTCCCCGACAGTGGAACGCACCAAGCAGGATTTTGGATTTTGGATTGAGGAAATAATATATTCACCCTACCACCCTCCTACCCTACCACCCTACCACCCTACCACCCCCTCTCCCCTACCCCCCTTTCCCCGTCCGCTTCGATGCAAGAAACGCACTACCAAACTCTCCAAATTCCCATTCGAGCGACTGCTGATGAGATCAAACAATCTTATCGAAAGTTGGCGAAAAAATATCATCCTGATGTTAATGGTGGCAAGGTTGCCCAAGATAAAATCATTGAAATTAATGCCGCTTATGAGGTATTAGGCGACGAGTACAAACGTCGTGAATATGATTGTCAAATCCAGGAAATTCACATCCCCGCGCAACAACAGTCTCCATCCCATACGCCCAAACGTCCCCGCACGGTGGGGCGAGAATTGGATGAGGAATTGGTGTTGTGGTTGAATCAGGTTTATACTCCAGTAAATCGAGCGATCGGCTGGATTATCAAACCACTCAAAGCACAAGTACGCGAACTATCTGCCGACCCCTTTGATGACGAGTTAATGGGGGCTTTTGAGGCATATGTCACTGAGTGTCAGCGACATATGCAAAAAGCCGAAAAAATCTTTCACTCTATCCCTAATCCTGCCTCAATCGCTGGCGTAGCGGCTAATCTATATTACTGTATCAACCAAGTTGCCGATGGAATTAAGGAGTTAAATTTTTATACCATGAACTACGATGAGCAATATTTGCACGATGGGATTGAGATGTTCAAAATTGCCGCTGAATTGCAGAAGGAAACTAATAAAAGTGTGAAGGGTTTTAAATAGGCCGATCGGATTTTGGATTTTGGATTGGGAAAACCTTTCGGTTATTGGATTCCACTAGTACTCGGCGGCGGAAGTGAGGATACTATTTCTTACTTCTTACTGTCTTGAAAAGGTGCTCCACTTGTCTGGTCGGGTGACCCGCCCAGTTGGGAAACCCTCAATGTACCGCACTTTTCGCTCCCAACTCCCAACTCCTAACTCTTCCCGAAATAGTGACTTTTCCGGGAGATTACCCTGCAATATTCTTTGACCCAATTGTGAACGATCGCGTTTATTTGAGTCGGGATTTCATCATGGGGACAATGACCTGCATTGAGGTAATGTTCTTGCAATTGTGGATAATATTGTTTGAATTTATTACCTCGATCGCGGGCATTTATCCATGGATCTCCTTCACCCCAAAGCATGAGTAAAGGGCACTGCATTTTACCTAGCAAGATATCGACTTTTTCGCCTTGCTGGTTGCTAAAAATTGAGCCGAATACTTGGGGTGCTCCAGCATCACAGGAGGGGCGATAAATTTCATCGACTAATTGTTCGGTGACGGCACTATTATCTACATATACTTTTTTGAGGGTATTGCGGATAAATGTTTTGCGTTGAACGAATTTATACAGGAGCGCGTTCCCTAATGGTTGACGGAGGATGCCTGTGATGCCCTTATTTATCACTTTTTGGATTGCATTTGGCTCTTTGGGATGAGTGCTATCGGTAAATGGCCCCGCACTATTGAGTAAGATTAAACCAGCCGCAGATTCGGGATGTTCGGCGGCGACACATAGAGCTGCATATCCACCGAGGGAATTCCCTGCCAAAACTACAGGCGCACCGATGACTTGGGTAATAAAATCATGGAGTTGCTCCCGCCATAGACCCCCAGTATAAGTCCATGCGGGCTTTGCACTGCGGCCAAAACCAACTAGATCGATCGCCCATACCTGAAATTCTTGACTGAGTTCGGAAATATTCTTCCGCCAGTGATCGGTCGATGCGCCAAATCCATGTATTAATAATAGGGGCGATCGATCGGCACGAGCCGCTCCTGCCTCTACATAATAAATCTGCTCTCCCCGCCATTCCCAATATTTACCTGGAAGTGGTTGAGTTGACGGTACAATTGGGGTAGTGGTAGTCATTGGAGTTTGGAGTTTGAAGTTTGGAGTTTGGATTGTCCGGATCGGGACTTTATCTTGAAGCGAATGATGCCTGTCTACTTCCAATCATGTTAAAGATTTCAGATAGGATGGGCAATGTGGAAATCCTTACTCATTCCAACACTTCCCCCTCACCCCTCACCCCTCACCCCTCACCATGTCAAATAAATTTAACTATGGAGATATGATTCGGATTGTGTCGTTACCGACATATATAAAGACTGCCGAGCCGATGCCGATGCTGCGTCCGCCCAACCTGTTGGCTATCGGGGATTTGGGGCAAATAGTCGATCGCAAACCTGGAAATTATTGGGCGATAAAATTCGATCGAGGTGCCTTTTTGCTAGAAGATTGCTACTTTGAGGCGGTGGAAACCAGCGATTAGCCGCTCTCCTCATAAATGCTGACATAAAAATTAGTATTCCTAATCATTTTCATAAGTTATCCTGATTATTAACGAGCGATAAAAGGTAACTGAGATGACACATACAATCGACAACACCAAAAGCAATAGATACTCTGGAACCGCAACTCTACTCGATCGATGTCGCGCCATTGCTGTAGTTAGCCTCGGATTTTGGATTAGTACTAGTCTGCTATTAGATATCGTTGTCATGCCGATGCTATGGGCAACAGGGATGATGGAGAGTAGTGGATTCGCTTCAGCGGGTTATAGTTTGTTTTGGGTATTCAATCGGGTTGAAGTAATTTGTGCTGCTGCTGCACTTAGTAGTATTTGGGCATTGGGGACGATCGATGGCAACAGCGTCTATGGGGGTGCTAAGATGCGCGTAGGTGCCTTGATGTTATTGGCCATCTCTTTGAGCTATACTTTCATTCTCAGCCCATATATGAGCGGTTTGAGCTTGGATTTAGATATTTTTGCAGTCGCTAAGTCGATTCCCGCTGAGATGAATCAAATTCACTCGATTTATTGGGTATTGGAAGCAAGTAAGCTGGGTATTGCTGGCATGTTGTTGGCTGGGTGCGATAAATAGATTCACTAATTTAGTGCATCTATTAGGGTCGAGATTCGATCGAAAAGATAAGAAGAAAAAGACGATCGAATCATCATAGTTCAGAGTCATCAAGGTGAACATCATCGTCATTCTCGTCGAGCGCAATGGGGGGTAGGGGCAATTCATGAATTGCCCCAACCCCCCTTTGCGATCGATCGTTTAGACAGTAGCC
>JANOPX010000353.1:0-16167 GCA_031422115.1 Chamaesiphon sp. VAR_4_metabat_408
TTTGGAACTTGAAACAGGCGACTAGTTTTGACAAGTTACGTCCGTTACGGGTGAAGTTGAGTAAGTAGTTCTGAAATGCTTACGCCGAAAGGCTTTCAGCCTTAGCGTACAATTTTCCCGTTTTGGCACGGTGATGCCTAAATCAACTGATTCAGAGTTAAATCAGCCGATTAATGGTTGTTTGCGGCAATTTGAGGCTACCCTATCTGCCATCACGATCGATTTCCCTAGTCTGCACCACTCTGGTTGGTAAGGGTAAATTGGCAATTTCATCGAGAGAGATTTTTCGGGATGGTGAGGTCGTTGGATCTGGGTCTGAGACAACCTCGACTGTCTCAACAGTTGGCTCTGGAACAACCGACTTGGTAAGAGTTTTTAAATCCTCTACCCAATTAATCCCAGTGGGTAAGTGCCGTTCGACCGCAGGGGGTAAATTAATCAACTCCCGTTCAGTCGCCACCACCAACTCAATATTGCTCAACTCATCCCCTGGCACCCACCCCCCATCATGGGCGGCTAGATATAAAGTCGGGCAATCGACATCATTGACGATCGAATAAGCCATCGATTCGATCGGGTTATTTGTCACCACCACCCGCTCTACACTCGCCTGGGGATTATCCTCAAAATAAGCCCACCCACTCGTTAAACTCGACCTCTCAACCAACTCCCCCGACACCCGTTCGGTCGAAGTATCGATGCTAGTAGCACCCGTCACCCGACCATCAAAATCCTTATGCAGACAAATTAATTGACCACCCTCCGAAGCATAAATTAAACCTTCATCATGCAGCCGATCGACTAGTTTAGATGGAAGCTTTTTAGTGCTGGTGAGATAATCCCTCACCTCTCCCCACTCCCCCCTGATTGGATCTGGTGGGATGAAGTTAGCTGGGGGGATGGAGGCTAATAGCTTGGCGGGACTATTAAGTAATTGGATGGTTGCCGCCGCTCCAAACCGCTCGTTGAGCCAACTCACCGCCCCACCTAAATTAGTCGAGCGAGTACTGGCAACCAGATCGATTACACCCACCGTTGGATCTAGATTGTGGGGGTCGATTTGGAGTTCTACCGCCACTCGCGATCGAGTAATGATGGGTTTTGGATTGGCTAGAGCTGAGGTAATTTGGGATTGAGTGACGATCGACTCCTGGCTAATTTGCAGTTGTGCGGCTAACTTATCGCGCTGCTGGGCGAGTAACTTCAACCGCCGTTCTAGTTCCTCTTTATCCCGTTTCATTTGTTCGTAAGCTGCTGCTTTGGTCTTCATCACCTGGGGGGTGTCGATGCTCAATTCACTCGATGCAGTATTGACCACCGTATAGTAATCTTTGACCGCTGTATGTTCGGCGATACTCCCTTTAATGCCCCGTTCTAACCCTAAATGTTTGGTTGCCGCTGCATAACTATCTTGGAGGGCAAACATTTTATCCCGACCCCCAAATAACTTCCGGCAGTTGAGTTGTCCGGCTTCATCTACTGGCACGAGATAGGCGTGGATGTGGGGGGTAGCCTCATCGAGATGGAGTTCAGCTCGCACGATCCGGTCGCCATATTCTCGCCCCAACCATTTCTTGGTCGCCTTCACCCAATCATCTAATTTGTCCGCCTCATAGTCTCCATACTTGCTAGGGTCATCGGGTCGAAAGTATTCAGGGGATGCAGTTAATAGCATTTCGACGGCATAGACAGCATCGGTTCTAATCTTCCGGCGTTGCGGCGTTGAGTAAATTTTAGCGTTGACGACTTCACTCAGGGGTGAATGTTGGTCGTCATTGTGGATGAGAGTTTGGTTGTCTTCGAGCTTGGAAAGATCGGCGTTGGGTGTCACCCGCCCCCTAGAGACATGTAGCCCACTCCCGCCGAGGTTGGACTGTTTGAGTTTGGCGATTCTGACGATAGCATAAGACATGGGGGAACTCTGGGATTTTACCCCGTAGGGCGAAGGGAATATATATCCGAGCGAAGCGTCCCGTAGGGCGGATATATGTGTACTGAGTACCACTGCCCTCCACTAGTCGCTTGGTCTATTGTGCCCTCATTGGAAGAATAAGCCATCAGGGTGATAGATTTTAATTCAAAAGTGGGTAAGCTAACACCAATAATTCCCATGCTATCTACTATGCCCAAAACTGTCAGAATTGCCAAAACAGATATCGATGATGTTATCGGCTTATTCGCTGATTTACCAGCGAAGGAAGCATCTGATTACTCTCTGAGAGAGGCAATTAAACAGATCGTACCTGCTATTAATGATCTACTCAAAAAGGGATATAACCATAGTGAGGTCAGTAAGTTATTAGCCCAAAAAAACATAGTTATTAGCGAAACGACATTGCGTCAATATCTCCGAGACTTTGCACCAACCAAAACTCAGCGAGTCGAACAGATAACATCAACTTCTATTACTCGTAAAAAAGGGATTGCTAAAACTCAACCAGTCGAACAGATAAATATTCCCCCATCTGTTGTGGGTGTATCCTCATCTGTGGATATATCGTCATCGCCTACTGTGGTTGTTGATAAACAGGTAACATCTACGGCTACTATCGAACCTAAGCAACCCTATAGATCGCCCCCTAAGCCTGGATCTGAAAACTTTAAATAAATATATGAGATATACAATACATCTGTCTGACGGTGAAAAAGGTGGTGTTGGTAAATCGTGGTTTACGTTTTGTGTGAGTGAATATCTCAGAGCCAAATTAATCAAATTCTATTTATACGCAGCCGACCAAAGTAACCCCACTGCAACTAGTCGCTATTTGGATAAAGAACGTTACGCAGAGTTTTATGAAGACTCTGTACATTATGTCAAATTTAGTGAAGATGCTAAAAAATTTGATGACCCAGACGTATTAATTGAGATGGCATTGGAGCGGACAATCGTAATTGATTTACCCGCCCAGGTACACCGCCCACTAACAACTTGGATTGAGGAAAAGGATATATTTACCCTCAGTAACGTACATAATATTAGTTGGGTGAGATGGTTTGTTTGCAACGGTGAAGATGACTCGATTAATATACTAATCGCGTCAGCAGAATTTTATAAAGACCAAATGACTGTCCTCGTCCGCAATGAGGGACTATGTGATGACTGGGAGTACTTTGACAAGCATCAAGAGTTACAAGCCACTATCAAAAAATATAAAATGCTTGTCATCAATTTCCCAAAATTGGGTGATAACAAGCGGATTAAGCTCAATGCAAACAGGTGGACATTTGAGGAGATAATTGATTATGGTAATTTGAAGACAGTCGGCAATGCTGATATTGAAAGATACGTTAAAAAAGTCACTCAGGTACTTGATTCTACACAGTTATTGACGGGAGATAAAGTAAATGTTGTCTAATTCTAGAGAGGATAAGAATTTAAAAGCTCTCGATATATTACTCAAAGACAAGCCAGACGACTATAAAGGCAGAGTTTTAGAATATGTACTGGCATCTGGCATCGATGCGGACGATCCGACATTTATTTTACTCGCTGCACAAGGTAGTTTAGACGTTGCGCTTGTTAAATTACCGATCGAACTTCGAGGCATCGTTGCTCAAGTTAGTTCTGGCATGAATACTGTTTTACAAGCGTATGCCTATAATGCAGCTTGCAAGCAAGAAGAGGGTGAATTACTGGAGGCTAAATTTACTGCTCTTGTTGAAAAACAAATACAGGAGATAGTTAAACTGACTACTACCGTAGAGAAATTAGAACAGAAACTAACTAAATTTACTGCCATAGAAGAAAAATTAGAACAGTTACCATCTCAGTTGTCTGAGATGGTAACTGAAGCAATGCGGGAGATAGTCTTGGCTAATGATAAACACGATCGTCAAGTTGTTGATACCATAGTCACAAACAGCACTCAACTAGCTGATACCATAGTCGCAAACAGCACTCAATTAGCTGGAAATCTTACTGAGACTATGTACATGCACCACAGCAACAGCAAGACTTCCCCAATCTGGCAGGTCACGAGCTGGAAAGCTCCTCAATGGATAGGGGCAACGAGTGTGGGATTAATCTCGTTAGCTATAGGAGTAAAGTTTTTCCAGATAGATTCCAAGATCGACCTTGTGTTGGCAGGAACTGTCACCAATAACGAGATTGTCAACTCTGTTTACAAGAAGGTGGAACAGGATAATATTAAGTTGCGACGGATCGAGAAGAATCTGGGAATCGAGCCAACCAAGAAAAAACAAAAATAAATCAACCAAATCCCTGCCATGACTCTATCACGCGAACCAGACGACAGCGATATCTTTGCCCGTTTAGCCCAAATCGAATATCGATTAGCACGTCTGGAGTCCATTCAAGCTCGACAACCGCTCGTGCCTGGTGGTTATGTCAACGAGATTGGAGAGCAGTTCAAAACTACACTAGATAATCTGCTTGGAACTAGAGACGAGTACGCAGAGAATCGATTCAATACTCGAAGAGAAGCTCGTCATGATGAGGAGGCAAACAAAGCTCGACAAGATAAGGCGGCAGAAGATAAAGCTCGACAAGATGAGACAATGCGTAAACTCGATCTGATTCTCGAACTTATCGAAAAAATAGACTGGACAAAACACAGAAATACAGAAACCGACGACTAAAAACACTACAAATTAACGAATAAGAACACTCATGATTACGTTTGCTTAACAATTCTTATTATTAAATAATAGTACAATTATATTGAAATTAGGGATTTTTCCCTAATTTTCTATGTCCGATAATCGCCATTAGTTTCCGGATCTGTTGGCTCGAATCTTGAATACTTAATAAGTTACAAACTGCATTGCTGTGAGGTCAAGATGTCTATATTGCCGTCTGGAGTTGCCATAATTGTAGATATTGAGAATATCAAAATATCAGCAGCATTAGAAGCAGAGATCGTTAAAATATTTCCAGGTGAAGAAATCATCAAAATTGCTGTTGGTAATTGGAAACTACTCAAATCGGATATAGAACTCCGAGCGCGAGGCTACCATTTATTTCATGTCCCTACTGGTCGCGATCATGCGGATCGCGAGATTATAAATTTAGGCTGGCTGCTCAAAAGTTATACTAAACTAGTTATCGTATCAAATGATAAAATATTTTTTAAGTTTGCTCACCAATTTAATTCTTGCATTCAAAAAGTATATTTAGTCTATCATTCTAAAGCTCAAGCTGGATTTGTAACTGTCAATCCAAAAATATTATTGTATGACAATCCAGAGAAAGTCTCCAAACAGTCAACTAAGGAAGAATTAATTATTAGTATCAGAAAATTGATTCAGACCTGTCCGCAGTTAGCTACAGATTCAGCTAAGATGGGACAGGAATTTAAAAAAATATATGGTGTCTCTATCTCTGAAAAAATGAAGCAAGCTGGTATCTTGGGGAACTGCTCCAAATTTATCACTCAAATTTAAAAACCCCATAACTTTAGCCTATAACTGATAAGAGCTATAGGTTTGACCTACTTCAAGCTAAGAATATAATGTCGTCTCGATGACAATAGTATGAATTTTCCCATTCCTTTCTCTTTGCCATATAATCTGGCATTTGTTCTCTAATTATTTTTGCCCTTGCTTCTTTAATTGCTAGCATATAATAGATACCATAAGATGCTATCGTTCCTATAAATATAAATTGATAGGACAACAACAAACATAAGCAAAAACCGATTGATATCTTGTATTTTACATCGATTGGCGCAAATAGCATTGTGATATTTATAATCGGCAGAAAATACCATATCCTTAACTCACTTCCCGGTGGAGTTGGCGGTTGGAGCCGACTTGCTAGTGACGATTCCATTGTTACTGTGCTAACATTGATGCTGTTATAAATCTTTTTACCAGTAAAATGAACGCTGTTACCAGTCATTTTACCAGTCACTCTACCAGCATCATAAATGCTACTCAGTTTTTGGATCCGATCGTTGCAATTGCACTTTGGACATTTTGTTGACATCTTATCTACCTGATTGTTAAGATCGTATTTTAAAGACTGTAAGTATAGTTACGGATTACTGCAATTCCTTTAAAATTAGAAATTTTGAAACTGCAAATATAGCCACCCCAAAAAATAGAATGATTGCTGTGACTAGATGACAGGTTTAACGGCAGTTTCTGCACAGTTGCTACTCAAACACTGGATGGTGTCTCGGCTCCACCCCGTGTAAAATAAAAGTAAAAATATAAATATTTTAATCTTCTTTGTTTAAAACAATATTCCTAAAGCGAAATGTTTTAACTGAAGTTTCAACATCTAAAACTGGAAATTCTTTTAGAGAATTTGGGATGTTATTAAACGTGACTGTAGAAGCATAATTGATATCTGGAATAATTTTAACCTCATAGACACCGTTCGTTCCCTGATTTCCAATTTTTGCAGAATAAGATGGATAAACCTTTCCATTAGAATCGGTAAAGTTTGTATTGCCTATACCAAAATTTCTCTCTGCTCCTTTATTTTTTATAACAAAATCACAAATAACGTTCGGATTATATCTTTTACAGCCTTTTAATACAAATATAATCTCTTGAGCTTCTTGTCTATATTGAGAATTTTCATTAGATTTCTTAGCTTCTTTTTTAGCTGTCGTAACTTTACCACACACAGTGGCACCGCTTTCTTCGGAAATCACACAGGCACGTTGTTCGGCTTTGGCTGAGTTGGTAGATGTTAAGCTGACAAGCATCAAGCTTGTCAAAATAGCACCTCTTTGAACGAACCGAATTGAATTCACTATTTGTACTCCTGAAAATTATCTAAGCACATTATAATATATGACGTGCTACTAAAAAAGATAAATTATGGCATTAAGTCAGTTCATAGGAAATCGGCAGCCAAGCCCTCGAAAAGGTGCATTATCACACCCTTAATCCCTACGACCCATAACTAGCAATGGTTGTAGAGATTAGTTTTTGCTACATTATCAGCACTCTAGCGCATGTATAGCTAGGGTATGTACAGTTGAGTGATTACATCGATTTGGAGTTTGCTGTAATATGATGACTCGATGGCGGATTCCTTAGTTATGCTGATAATACAAAATTAACATAACTACCGAATCAAAAGTGTTTAATTGCTAACTCTATCTGATTAATGGCCGACTCTACTCGGTCTAACCACCGCCGATTACGTTGCTCGATGTATGCCTGTTCAACTTCTGGATCCATTGGCAGACCACTAGTACTTGAAACTCGTCCAATGTGTTGATGTTTGGTATATTTTTTGACTTTTTCATCTTTTTTGTCCTTTTGTTTGCGCTCAAAAATTGGCGTTGAGGCTTCCCATTTTGCATATGTATATGTATGTGCCATTTTACTATTTGGATACTGTCTGGTGATGTTATATCGCGATATCCAGATGTTTGATGGTGCCAAAGGTCGCGACAAAAGACGGTCACGCAGTCGGTAAAGCTGGTTAATTTTCGCGTGGATGCGATCGATGTCATTCATCGTACTGGGTGGGGAGTCTTTAGTTATGCTTTAATTTTATCATCAACAGAACTACAGAACGCGCCTACGACTAAAAAAAGGAACATGTACAGCCATAACCCCAAACAACGACACAGCGCGGATTCCAGCTTATCTGCCTATAGAGGTAATCTCTATAATAATTTTCTATATCTATAGAGATAATCTCTATAGATATATAGTAATTCTATAGTATAATCTCTATAGACAAAAGTTATCTATATAGGTTATAATATAGGGGTACATATATAGGTAAAAAATACGTGGGCAAAAACAACAAACCGATGCTAACCGTGCTGATGGACAGTGCCAAATTGCAGCATTTACGAGACTACGCCTCAGCTCATGGCATGTCGATGGGGGCAATCGTCAATCAATTAATCGATGGATTATTGGGGGGTAAATCGAGTGTAGAATCTATAGAGAGTAGAACAGATATAGATAAATCTGTAGAGGATTATGTTAATAAATCTATAGGCATCAACAATGAAATTATAGAGCTATTGATATTTAATTTTATAAAGAAACAACAAAAAGCTGTAGAGGTACTCATCAACAAATCTATAGAGACTAACAATAAATCTCTAGAGGAATTAATCGCAGTCTCTATAGATGGTCGCTTGGAAACATTACCCCCTCCTCTGAGCCTTCTCGATGTCGATCGATTGATTGGCTCGGCGATCGAATCTGTCACTACCAAAAATAATGCTGAACTTGCGGCTTTAAACAAAGCATGGGTAGAAGCTCAAAGCGAGTGGTGGCTAAGTCTTGAGGGAGTTAAAAACGAGCATCGCCAGCAGATTGTCCACCAACATACAGAGATCGATCGACTCAGTAAGATGGTGGATGAGTTGATGGCATCTAACATCAAATCGCCTACTACCACAGCAATTCAGCTCCTTAACGGTGACTCTCTAGCCTGGGGGGACTTCTGCAAGTTAATCTCAGAACCATTGCCAAAAGAGCGAAACAAAGCCAGTGGAGATAAAATGGTGGTATTGGCAGAATCAAAAGGATTTAACGGTTGGCGGTACGATGGGAAATCTAAAAAATTCATTCAATCACCCGATTAGTCGATCCCATAGTTACCGTTATCGGAACAAAAAAAATACATCAAACCCATACAGCACAAGACTTCTCCCCAATAACTATCATATCATCGGTTCAGATATTCACCAAGTATCTCAAACGATGATATTATTAAAGAATAGCTTTAAACTTTTGATTAAAATGGGTCGAATTAAATTAGGTAGAGTAGTTACCCCTACTTATAAAGTAAGTCCAGACACAATCCCAAAATTGCAACAAACCGCCTTGCTCATGGGTTTTAGGTACGGATCGGGAGTGGCTATGGGTGCTTTTTTAGATATGCTGGCTGATATAGACCCCGATCTCCTAATCGCAGCAGCCGTTAAAACTAAAATCTTAAATCAAAATAACCGCACCGATGTTACAATTAAAGCAGAGGCACTTAACACAAAGCCATGACAGAACTACAACAAATATTACAAAAGCTATCCGAGCTAGATAGTAAACTATCTGAGTTCAGGGGGGAAGTTAATACTAAATTCGCCCAAGTTGACGGCAAATTTGCAGAAGTCAACACCAAATTATCTGATTTCAGAGGGGAAGTTAATACGAAATTCGGGGAAGTTAATACTAAACTTGCACAGGTTGACACTAAAATATCAGAACTAAAAGGCGAAATTACTACCAGCTCTGCAAAATTAGAAGGTAAATTTGACACCGAATTCGCAAAATTAGAGGGCAAATTTGACACCGAACTCGCAACACTAGGCGGCAAGATTGATAACCTACCAGAGCGGATAAAACTAGTTGAAGCTAGCGCGGGGAAAATCACAGATTTATCCGAGAAAGTCGGTGAGGGTCGAGGGTGGCGGCAACTTGTCCAGCCATTTCTAACAACTCTAGTAACGCTATTAATCGGTGGGGGGATTAATTGGATCTTGGGCGTTTATCGAGTAGTTAAATGACTGCTAGTCCTAGAACACAAAAAAGAAACCCACCATCAAATATTCTATTTACCACACAGCGGCTAACTTTGCCAAAGGTTTAATCGAATATAACCGCACCAAACTATTAAGACCATACCAACTAGGACTAGATAGTGGTCGATAATTCTAAGAGAAAGCAGGAGTAATTTAGGATTGGTAAATTCAAATTCTGAAAATTATAATTACCATAAATATCACGGACATCCGAAAATAACAGGAGGTACTGTTCAATCAATTTTTTACGATCTTTCATCGATTCACCTTGAACGAAGTTTTGTTCCTATAGGTTTAGAAAATGCGTTAAGCTTCCCTATAATTTTTCCTCAAATATTTTTAAAAAAAATAATGAGTATTGATAATTCACAATTCGATGGTAATAGAGATTCGCCAAGTAAATCAATTATTGCAAATCAGGATGAAGAAGAACAATCTCAGTCTGAAGATTCGGATATTTTCAAATTAAACTACTGGAAAAAAAACGAAGAAGCACTTCTCTTTTTAAGAGACGAACAAAACTATTTATGCAGTTGGCTTGAATCAATTAAACTTAATCTGGAAAGTATTGAACTTTCTCGGATACAAAATGAACTCTCTCCAGAACTGGATGCTTTTAATGAACGAATTAAAAAAATAGGGCCGATCCTAAGAGCTGTACAAGATTCTGAAGGTAGAGGAACATGTTACTGCGCGAACCATGAATGGCTCTGTTTTAGACTTAAAAAACTGATTCAAATAGATACAGTCACCTCATATCTATTAAAAGAGTTAAAAGAATTAAAACCTGAAATCACCCCTTATATCAGTTTTGGAGAACATGGAATTGGGGAAATGTTTATAGAAATACAAGAAATGTTTATCTTAGTCAGAATCATGTCTAATACCATTGGCTCAAAACTGAGATGGCGAGAAGATAGGCAGGAAATATTTGTTCATCGAAAAAATGGCAAAAAACCCTGGCAAAGTGCTACGAATGCAGTTCAAAAAGAATTTGCACCTCAAGAAATGCTAGTACGAGAAAATTTCAGATTAATGGGAGTATCTAGTAGAAAAAGAAAAAGACCATTGTTAAAAGTTTTACTTCTGGAAGGTATTACGATCGATCCAGCTAACAATCCAGATTTTTTATACCATGACATCCCCGAACATCCTTATCTGAAAATTAAAGGGAATTCTAACGTGTTTGTCTTTGAGCTAGAAGGACTCGCTAAATTCATCTCAAAATCCGTCTCGCGAGGAAATTTCAACCCCACGTCAGTTTCTGCAACCAATTAAGGGTATATTGGATACGTGTCCTCAAATTGGGGTCGAGTTGGTCGAACGATAGACTCGATAGTACACAAAAAGTATTGCGTATTTCTCGCCTGACGTATCAAAGCCCCAGCGTCGTTACACGACGCGGAGGCGGTTTTGATACATCAGCAGCACGATCATCAACGTGTCTGAGCCGAGTTTCTAACATTTAATCCACCCAGACTTACTCCTGGGTAAACCGACGGAAATTAGTTGTAAAACGCAACGAACACCGTATATGTATGGATCTATTGTGCCCTAAAAGCAGCGAATTACCTACCCTAAATGGTGTAGTACAGTCGAATGGCTTAGATCCAACATAAAAAACTTTACCAAGGCGGGTCTGGGATTGCAGAGAATCTCCCCGTGAATAACCAACAGAATTACGCTAACTTCCTCCCATCCAGAAAATTTAATCCATATCGCGGACTCGGTAACACATGCCCTGTATGTAGCAGCTCATCAGGTAAGTGTAAGTCGCAGCAGTACGAGCTATCCTCCAGAACTGGAAAAACCGTTTCGACCAAGAAAACCCTCTGCATGAATGAGACTGGTGGTTACGGCAACCCCGACTACCATTATTTCAACGATACCCGCTGCGGGACGTGGGGTATCTACATCCCCCTCGCCGACTGGAACGAGCATCGAGGAGAGAACCGTCAAGCCACGCCAGAAGAGCGCGAGGAATGGGTCAGACAACAGCAGCTCAAGACACAAGCAGCACTCGAAGCTGAGAACCAGAAACGCCTAGAATCGTTACCTATTAACGAGCGGGACATTGCAGCACGAGCTATTTTAGCGCAATTATCTCTCAATGATATCGATCGCCAAGACCTAATCCGACGCGGCTTCACATCCCAACAGATTAAAGACATCGGGTTTAAGTCGATCGATCCTTTCCAGAAACTTCGGGAGCCAGTTAACCCCCGCTTCCCAGGGGTCAATGTTAACGGAGATCGGCTTAACAACTGGTCGATGGGTGGTGTTCTCATCCCTGTCTATGCCATTACAGGGGAAATCCTCGGCTTCCAGATTCGGAACCGTGAAGCCAACACTAAGGGTCGTTATCGGTGGCTCTCAAGTGCTTGGGAGCAGGGACGGACTAATGGCAACGCGCCTAATTTACCCAATGGAGAGCTACCCCTCACCTTTGTCTACCCCCAACTATTGGGTGCGGAAATGGGAGCCAGAGAGCTATCACTCGCTGAAGGAACCGGAGCTAAACCCAGCATCGCCGCTGTTAAATTAGGGCATCAAGTTATCGGTGCTGCTGGTGGACAATTTTTGTCCTCCCCCGAACAATTGCAAGAGGGTTTATCAACCTGGAATGGCGATATCGTCAACCTCATGCTGGATGGAGACGATCTCAAAAAACCTCAAGTTGTCCGCCGTTGGGTAAATCTCTACCACCAGTTACTAGAGTGGGGACACAAGCCTCGCTTTATGTGGTCGGGTAAAGATATCGATGAACTGGACGACGTTACCGAGCTGCGAGAGTTGACCCTAGAAGAGTTAGGGGAACGATCGGGGGTTCCGTTAGCAATCCCCACAGCCCCAACCGAAGCAATCTCTCTAGCTCGAAAACTTTACCATAAAGCCCAGAAATTCACCCCCAATTCTGTCCAATGCAATCGATATCTAAAGTGGACAATCCCCGAAGTCATTAACAACGCCCTGATTGCTGTCAAATCCGCGCTAGGAACAGGTAAAACAGAGATCCTCAAGTCTTTGGCTGCTTGGGCTAAAGAGCGAGGATACAAGCTAATTTTCGTTGGGTACCGGAATAACCTGCTGCGGCAAACCTGCGATCGCGTCCCCGAACTCTACCACGTTGGAGATGAGGACAAAATCATGCTCGACTCCGACGAACACCTTGCCCTTTGCCACCACTCAGCGGGCAAGTTAGACCCAATTGCGATGGGAAATACAATCTTGGTGTTCGACGAGACTGTCTCGGATTTCCGAGACATGATAACCAGCAAACTTACAGCGGGACGAAATGCCGACGGGACTGACTCGCGCCAAGTGCGTCTAGCTCACATCCAGCAACTTATCCTGAACTGTTACGCTGTGGTACTTTTGGATGCTTATCTCAGTGACACTGAGGTTGAATTTGTTAAAGAACTCCGTAACTTCGATTTCACCCATAAGATTGAAAACACGTACAAAAATCAGATGAATGTGCGGATGGTGAAAAAGAAATCTACCGCCACTCGTGAGGTTTTAGATCTAGCGAAAGCTAATAGCGGTTGCATTTTAGTTACTGCCACCACTCAGAAATTCTGCGCGAATTTAGAAAAATCTCTAATTCGGGTAGGCGTACCTAAAGAAGACATTCATCGCTTTGATGGGACTAATACTGATTCCGAACGCAGCAAGGAATTTTTCAGGGATCCTAAAGCATATATAGAGAAGTACAAACCTCGTGTACTCATCATTTCACCAACAGGGGAGACTGGAATCAGCATCGATTTAACTGGCTATTTCATCAACCATTATCACTTCCATCTAGGTAATTTAGGCATTCTTTCTGGCTCTCAATTCTTAGGTCGATACCGAGATTTCACTGCCCCTCGTGTCATCTATTGCGAGGAACAAGGACTTATTGACGAGGGTAATTCTAGTTCGTTTAGTAAGTGGGTTAAGGATAATTTTGATTACCAAACTCAGATTAACACTACCTTGCTTAAATCCCTGTTAGATGAGGGGAGAATTGATGAACTAAAACAGATTACTGATGCTGGAATATTCGAGGTAACTCCCTGGATGAAACTAGCTCACAAATACAAATCCATCCACAACCACGAGATGCAGCACCTCAAAGAGTTATTCGTGGCGCAGATGCGAGAAGATGGCTATACGGTGACGATTGATGGTGGTGAGGACGATCTCGGCTGCGCGGACACTGAGGAGCTATTTGAGAAGGTTGAGATGGAACGGCAAGTAATCCGCTCTCATCAGATATTTAATGCTCCTAACATCGATAAAAAGACATATGAAGGGATTAAAGCTTGTCTAACTAGCAATGAAAGCGATCGTTTAGCAGCGGCTAAATACTTTCTAACTCAAATCCAACTACCAGGAATTATACATACTGAGAGCTGGTCGCCTGAGTTAGTGCAAATGCTCATGTTTGGCAAGCGAGGATTGCCAAAACAACTCGAAAATTTCCACTACCTTCTCAACCCTGAAATGGCGGAAACTAACCATATAGCGGGGTGGATGCCAGTTATCCAAACTGGCTCGGTTTGGCTTCACGATCAATTAGATCGCTCTCGACTACCCCTAATTAAATGTGGGCGAGTTTTGGGATTTCATGAATTACTTAGTAAAGAAATATCAGTGTCAGATCTTGACGAGATTTTTACCAAGGTCGCGGAATCGAGGCTCTATCAGTCGTCGTTAAAAGTCAACATCAATCCCCACAAATCCTATGATTCTGTCAAGGAGGTGAGAAAATGGCTCAACAAGTTTGCAATTAAATTGAGCAAGATGGGTGAATTTTTCGTTGCTGTGGCGATAAAGGATGGCACCAGTAAATACACAGAGGCACCTAAATATGAAGAACTTACACCAAAACTAATCGAGCAGATCGAGGCATTAAATGGGGGGCAATATATAGGCGACCAGAAAATTATTCAGGATTTAGGCAAAAAGATCGAAGATTTGGAAATTATCGATGGTCGTGGTCGCATGGCATTAGTAGCCGGGGCTGCTCGTTATCTAGGGATCGTAGTTACTAGCACCCGCCACCGAATGAAGAATAGTAAGGGGGAGGATATCGAGCCACGAGTCTATACCTTCAACGATCTACCCAACCCGATTAGTAATGCCATCAGAGATACTCACGTTCGTCCTACCAACAAAGAAGTTAAGTTCATTGAGATCTATGAATGTATCGAGAAACGGCTGATCGAGTCAAACTTCCGCCAACGGGAACGAATTCAGGAATGGCAGGAAGCTAAGGCTCAGGGCGAAAATCCCCCGATTCCGATTAAGAATCTCGCCGATATAGTTCAGACTGAATACCCAGACGACCTATTAGGAACAACCTATATCAGTAGTAAGCGATTAACCATCGAGAAAGGCGACAGAGTAACGATCGAATCTCTAAATCTAACAGGTACAATAATCGATTTGCGGGTGCATACCTGGACAACTCCGAAAGGTACTAGTGGCAGCGCAAATCAATGTCTAGTCCAGTTCGATGGAAATCGCCAACAATGGTATGACATTGATGTCCCAACCATTGCCGATTAAAGATTAATCGGAACTCAAAATTTAAAAAACAGATTTCGGTCTGAGGTTTTGTGCTGCGGATTTTTGCCCAAATTGGGTGTTTTCTTGACCGGAATTGAGTTTCAATTATTTCAGTTGTAAATTACTGGTTTTATAGTGGGTGAATTTAGGATTTATTGCCAATTTTGGGCGATATTTTAAAGCGATCCACATTATAGAATCTGCGAGTAAATCTTAGATCTACTCGCAGATTGGGAGATGTGGATCGGCAGTTACTCACCCAGAAAACCTCGAAAATCACCAAAAACTGGAGGAGTAAATTTTCGAGCAGCAAAAAATCGTATCACCCGCCGCCCCCTGATAGCAGTAATAGTCCATCGTGGCAGCACTGGGCGGGTGATGATTTTTGCTGCTGTTAGTCTACCTACTATCGCGGCCGATCCGGTTGGTTGTCGATTTTACTTATGAGACTTTGGGCAAATTAGCGATCTATGTTGGGGAAGTCAATTTGAATCGACTTATTTGCACTCGATGAGGTAGGTTGATTTAAAGCTTTCCAATCTTTGTCTTATTTCTTCTCTTTCTTGATTCATTCTCACCATATCTGATGCTCGAGCCAAAGGACTTCCGTTAGGATCGCCTTTGGCAGGTACTTCTTGCTCGGTTTCTTTAATTCTGGTTTTTATAAAATCACATTTTTGTGTTTTCGCTTGATCTGCCGCACTGCTGCAACTAGTAATGGAAGATATCAGTAAAATAAATGTTGTAATTCTGATAAGCAGATTTGAGTTGTTCATTGTATATCTAATTGCTAAACTTGCTATGTCTTTCAAATTGTGATTTGTCCCTTCAGTAGCATAGTCTAAATTGCGGCATCTTTCCTTTTTCGGCAAAAAAATGTTCGACCCTCATATTTTCTCTCCCAGCTTGACCTTAACAACTAGTACTAATCCATTGTCGGACTAATGGGCGGGGTGATTTTTGTCGTCCCTACCTGCCATCGCCAAATCGATTCAGCCTTAAATGGCATCACCGTGCCAAAACGGGAAAATTGTACGCTAAGGCTGAAAGCCTCTCAGAGCAATGGTTTCAGACCTGAAAATTGATTTTCAAACAGATGATGAGGCTGAAAACTTTACCGATAGGTCGTTTGAGCCACTTTGGG
>JANOPX010000354.1:0-7017 GCA_031422115.1 Chamaesiphon sp. VAR_4_metabat_408
AAACGGTTCGTGCGCTGATCCAACGCGGCGGTACCCTGTTACCATCCCCCTACCCCTTGGGAATTGAAGGGACGACGGCTTGGTTGCAGACTGCGGCGACGGCTTGGAATATTGACGCGGCAACCTTTGAAGATGCGATCGCGCCATCTGTTACTCGCGGTAAATCTGCCCTGGAACGCTATCGTCAAGTCCTAAATGGTAAAAAAGCCTTCCTGTTCCCCGACTCCCAGTTAGAGATTCCCCTGGGGCGGTTTCTGGCGAGAGAATGTGGGATGGAACTGGTGGAAGTCGGGATGCCTTATATCGATCGAATGTTGATGGATAGCGAGATCAAACTTCTACCTGAAGGTACCCTGTTATCTGAAGGGCAAGATGTCGAGAAACAACTCGATCGCTGTCGGGAGGCTAGACCCGATATTACTGTCTGTGGGCTAGGTTTGGCAAATCCCCTCGAAGCGGAAGGGATGGCGACTAAATGGTCGATCGAACTAGTGTTCTCCCCCATTCAAGGTTACAATCAAGCCGCCGATTTAGCTGAATTATTCGCCCGTCCATTGGAGCGGCGACGACGGTTGACGGTGTAGAGCCGGAACACGGAACCCACCCCCTGCCCCCTCCGAGGAGGGGATTTCTAGATCCGCTCCGACAACTTGGCTCCCAACCGTAGCTAGCGGCTGGCTCCCCTCCTCGGAGGGGCTGGGGGTGGGTCTTCATCCCCTTTGCCGAGCAGTATTGAAGATCGATCGCTAAATAATTACAAAAAAACTATGGAATTGACACTGTGGACATACGAAGGGCCTCCTCATGTAGGGGCGATGCGGATTGCGACTGCAATGGAAGGAGTGCATTACGTGCTCCATGCACCCCAGGGTGATACCTATGCAGACTTGTTATTTACAATGATCGAGAGACGCGATCGCCGTCCCCCCGTCACCTATACTACCTTCCAGGCTCGCGATCTCGGTGGCGACACCGCCGAAATGGTCAAAACATCCGTCATGGATGCCTACAATCGGTTTAAGCCCCAAGTGATGCTAGTGGGCGAAAGCTGTACAGCGGAACTGATCCAAGATCAACCAGGCTCACTAGCCAAAAGCATGGGACTACCCATCCCCGTCGTCAGCCTAGAACTACCCGCCTACTCCAAAAAAGAAAACTGGGGCGCAAGTGAAACCCTCTATCACCTAGTCCGGACCCTACTACTACCAGTAGTTCCCGCACCAAACACCCCCCGCGCCAAACGAGACGCAAATATTCGCCCCAAAGCCAACATTATCGGCCCCACAGCACTCGGATTCCGCTGTCGAGATGATATCCGCGAAGTCATGAAACTCCTCGCCGAAATTGGCGTAGATGTAAATGTTGTCGCTCCAATGGGCGCAACCCCCGATGACCTCATGCGGATTCCCGATGCAGACTTTAATATTTGCCTCTATCCCGAAATCGCCCTGACTACCTGTACCTGGCTGACTCGCAGCTTCGGACAACCAGTCATCAAAACCGTACCAATTGGAGTCGGTGCGACTCGTGACTTTATCGCCGAGATTGGCAAAGTTGCCGAGATTGATGTCAGCCAAGCATTAGCACGCAGTCAAGCCGATACCCTAGGCAATTGGGACGCAGCCAGAGTTTCGTCCGCCGCCGAAGTTAGTGCATCGAGACTGCCTTGGTACTCTCGATCGGTAGACTCCACCTATCTTACAGGCAAGCGCGTCTTTATCTTTGGCGATGCAACTCACGTTCTCGCCGCCGCACGGATGGCGACAGAAGAACTCGGCTTCACCCTCGTCGGTATCGGCACATACAGCCGTGAATTTGCGCGAGAAGTGCGAGAAGTCGGCAAAAAACACGGCATCGAAGCCGTAATTAGCGACGACTACTTAGCAGTCGAAGAAGCCATCGCCGCCGCCGCACCCGAACTAGTATTGGGTACCCAAATGGAACGCCATATCTCCAAACGGCTGGCGATCCCTTGCGCCGTCATTTCCGCACCAATTCACGTTCAAGATGTCCCCGCGCGGTACTCACCCCAAATGGGTTGGGAAGGTGCGAATGTGATTTTTGACGACTGGGTGCATCCGCTCATGATGGGCTTAGAAGAACACCTCATCGGCATGTTCAAAGAAGACTTCGAGTTTGGCGAAGGACACATGAGCCATCTGCACAGTGCCCCAGCCCATGATGCCCCTAAAGAGGCAGTGACCGAGCAATGGGTAGAAATAGCAGCAGGTACATCTAACCAAGCTGTAATGACTCCTGTAGCCATCGAAGGGATAACATGGACAGCCGATGGTGAAGCCGAACTGAAGAAGATTCCCTTCTTCGTACGTGGCAAAATCAAACGCAATACCGAAAAATTTGCGATCGATCGTGGCATCACCGCCATCACCGTCGAAACCCTCTATGATGCTAAAGCCGAAATTGGGCAGTAAAGGAGATTTTGGATTTTGGATTTTGGATTTTGGATTGAAATGCAAATGCAAATCCGAAAAGGGTTCCAATCCTCACTCTCAACAAAACCCGCATCCCACACACCAACAAAAGCTGCCGTACATCCACCCCACCGTTTCAAACAACCTATGCTTTGAGGGGGGGTTCGGGGGGGGGACACTCCCCTCCCCGATGGGGGGTCTGGGGGTCAGAACCCCCAGATCCGGGTTCTATTAGCACAAGAAATGCCAACGGATCTCAAAAAACTAAGAAATAATTAATATTTAGGAACCTATTTATGACAGTTGCAGCTCACCCACCATCAATCACCAAATGCGAAGACGGCGAAGGTAGCGTCCAAGTTCACCAAGATCCCGTAATGGGCATCATCGAAGGTGCCCTAGTCATCGCCGTCTACGGCAAAGGCGGCATCGGCAAATCCACCACCTCATCCAACCTCTCCGCCGCATTTTCCCACCTCGGAAAACGAGTCCTCCAAATCGGTTGCGACCCCAAACATGACAGTACCTTTACTCTCACCAAGAAAATGGTACCCACCGTCATCGACATCCTCGAAACCGTCGATTTCCACTCTGAAGAACTCAAACCCGAAGACTTCATGTTTGAAGGCTATAACGGCGTAATGTGTATCGAAGCAGGCGGCCCCCCAGCAGGTACTGGCTGCGGCGGCTACGTCACCGGACAAACCGTTAAACTACTCAAAGAACACCATCTCCTCGAAGATACCGACGTAGTAATTTTCGACGTATTGGGTGACGTTGTTTGCGGTGGATTTGCCGCTCCATTACAACATGCTCACTACTGTTTAATCGTCACAGCCAACGATTTTGACTCAATCTTTGCCATGAATCGCATCGTTGCCGCGATTCAATCCAAAGCCAAAAACTATCGCGTTCGTCTCGGTGGCATCATCGCCAACCGCAGTGAAGGAACCGACCAAATCGACAAATTTAACAATCGAGTCGGACTCAAAACCCTCGCCCATTTCCGCACCGTAGACGCAATTCGTCGCAGTCGCTTGAAAAAATGTACCGTATTTGAAATGGAACCAGATCCCGAAGTTTTAGAAGTTCAACAAGAATATCTCAAACTAGCCAAAGGAATGCTCGAAGATGTCAAACCCTTGGTAGTAGAACCCCTCAAAGATCGCGAAATCTTCGACCTACTCGGTTTTGACTAATAAATAAAAAATCCCCGCATACCTATGCGGGAATTTTTTTAGCTAGTTAATTTCAAGGGACTGTAAGGGTTTTGTTTTTGCTATACTGAAAACGCCTAGAAATTAGACTTTCTAGAATTATTGCAGATCCCCGACTTCTTGGAGAAGTCGGGGATCTGACCTCTCACCAATCGATTCGCAAAGTCCAGTCTTTAGCCGTTGGCAGTATAACAAATATCTATAAATTCAATCGATCTAAACCAAACCCACCCACCCCCATTAGAATCCATAGCATCAATCTGGCGACGGTTATTAGTGGGGAGGGCGGGTTTTGATTTGGACATTTTTAGTATTAGGCAAAGGCGATCCCAATACGGTTCGGTTAAGAACTGCCACCGATTAAAATCGGGGCTAGTGATGCAAAGTCCGCCTACGGGGACTGACAGTTTTTAGCTTAACCGTTGGCGGAGCCTGCGCTTTGCGCTTACCGTATTGAAGGCGATCCCATAAAGCGGCGTTTTTATTTCTAGGGTTCCCCCCGCATAAAAAAACGACAAGACACCAGCCCCTACAGACCCCTCGATCCCTGACAGACACATCAAATATTTACATCTGTGGCATCTCCCCGAATGAAGGGAATAATAGGATTGTCTCCATCGAGCTGGGCAATGCTAACTACAGAACATAGTGGAAAATCATCCATATGCTTTGTTGTTGGGCGGCTTTAAGTTTTTATGACATCTTCAGTAACTTTGTTCGTGGTATGATTGTATGTAAAAATATATATGAAAGTAAGCGATCGAACTATCTGCGGTAGTGTTAAATTGCAGAATAGCTATTTGCAAGCTGCAAACTCTATCCCACGGTCGAGACCAGCAGGCACAATATATATAAATTTTTAGTCTCAAGGTGAACCGACCTCACCGCAACATCATCATAGTCTCCCCCGATCTCCCTGGCAAATCGTTTTGATACAAAAGGCCCAAGCGTGAAAAAAATATTATTAGTAGACGATGATAAAACTCTCCAAACCGTACTAACTCGCTACCTAGAAAAGCGGGGATATTCGGTGCGGGTAGTAACTTCTGGCGTACAGGGATTGAAGCTTTTTGCTCAAGACCCCCCAGATTTGGTGGTATCTGATATTATGATGCCCGGTATGGATGGATTAGAATTTTGCCGCCGTCTCCGTGCGACTAGACCAGGACAATTAGTACCTTTTATCTTTCTGACGGCAAAAAAGGATCTTGAAGACCGGATTCAAGGTCACTACATTGGGGCTGATGACTATATCACCAAGCCCTTTGAACCATTAGAGCTACTGGCAAAAATCGAGTCTCAACTCGAACGTTCTCGCCGGATTCACTCGGAGATGATTCGTTTGATGCAGAAACTCCCAGAAGATCGTGATGGGAATGAATATGGGGATAGTCCAATTGCCGAAGCTGCACCAGCAAAAGAGCCAGAACCAGAAGAGGATCTACCTTTGACTCCCGCTGAAGCTAGAGTCTTTTGGGAAGTAATCCAAGGATTGACAAATAAGCAAATCAGTCAAAGATTGTTTATCAGTCCTCGAACTGTCCAAACTCACTTGAGTAATATTCTAACTAAGTTAAACCTGGAGAATCGATCGCAATTAGTCCGATTTGCCTTCGAGCACGGCTATCGTCCACCCAATACTCAAGAAGAGCAACGAGCTATTGAGGCTAGAGGGCAGGTGTAGGGGTGGGAGGGGTGGTAGGGTAGGAGGGTAGGAGGGTGGTAGGGTAGGAGGGTAATAACTTTTATTTTTCTCCCAGTCCCCCCCTCTCCCCCTCCCCCCTGTGCAATCGGTCACGGCTGTGGGCACAATAGGAGAGAGTGCAGAGTCTGGGCTAACTAATATATAGATTTTGAGTCCATCAGCTTTGGACTGGATGGATCGATCCCAAAAAGATCGATTCACCAGCTATAATTGAGGCGATCGATCTCATTGTTAGATTTAGCAAATCGCGGTCGCTGAATGCGACCTGTGTCCATGAGGTCTGTACTGAGTATATTGTGGCATCATGTTAATGGTATATTCTAGTAACCTTTGACAATAAAAAATGTTATGACAAATAATCTTATTCCCTATGATTGTGGTGATGACGATGTAATTGCCTTTGGTGAGGCAATGTTTCGTTCTGGTAAGCTTAAACGAGCGATCGGTCAATCTTTTGATGGCTCTGTTGGGAGAGCAATCGATCAGAAACTACGTCAACATGGATTGGAAATTCCAATTCGGATGATCGGTTCGACTCGCTTGGCTAACGAACACTGTCAATGGTTTGATGAGGGAATTAGCTGTGAAATTCTCGATCTTGCTACCCGCCGCTGGTGCAAGGGTAAAGTCCGCGTCAATGTGTCGGTAGAATTCTACGTGGAAGACTCTGGCGAAAAAATGTTACTTCCTGGAGATCATCGAGGTGGTGCAGGCGAGCGTCAAGATATCTCGACAGATCTTTCTAGTGATGAGTATGTGACGAGCGAATATGTATTCAGTGGGATCCACCACAATAACCACTAAGAAAATTGCATCATTACGTCGAACTAGCTATTTTCTAATGCTTGCGACCGTTTTATGTTAGTTATTTGGTAGACATCATATTGTCAAGGTATAGTAAATTGGGGGACGAAGAAACGTCCCTCAAATTTTTGTGAGTTGAATTTCAGTCAAGCGTAATGGCTCCCTGTCTGAGTAGCTCCCAACCAGAATCACTCCACCTCACCACTGTAGAGGGTTGACTGGGGCTACCTGCTGTCTCCACATCAAGGGCGAAAACTTGGGGAAAAGCAGCACTAATGTCCGCCATTGTCAATAATGGCGATTGCCCAGACAAATTGGCACTAGTAGTCGCCATCGCTCCCACTTGAAGCAAGATCTCCTGGGCGACAGGATGGGCTGGAACGCGCAAACCGATAGTCTGAGTTCCCAAAGGATTCATCACGGCGGGAACTCTTGCTGAGGCGGGTAGAACTAATGTTAGAGCACCAGGTAAATATCGCTCGGCGACTGCTTGCCAAATCGCCAAATCGTCCGAACTTCCCCGTGTAAATTGCCACAAATCCTCAACTCGCCCCGCCATCAAAATCAGGGGCTTGTCTTGACTGCGTTGTTTTGCCGCAAAGATCGACTCAGCAGCGGCAGGGAGCGTCGCCAGAGCCGGAACTGTATCGGTAGGAAAACTGACTAAATTACCAGTTTGAGCAGCACTAATCAAACGCTCTAATGAGACTTGAGCCATAACGATTACCTCCGGTAGGCGATGCCAACCGAATCACTAGAAGAACCTAACTAAATCTTACGCCACAACGTCAGGCATACGGCTACTAGTAGTCTCTGACATAAATTGTGGGGGACTGGGGGACGGGGGGGACGGGGGGAC
>JANOPX010000355.1:0-2934 GCA_031422115.1 Chamaesiphon sp. VAR_4_metabat_408
CATGGTGCCATCGGTACTTTTGAACCAAATTGCTAATCCTGGAACCGAGACATTATCGATCGTCTTTTGCAGTCCCTCAGCTACTGGTAGCATATCACTATAGAGTTCGACATCGCGAGGAAACCGATTGGCAATATACTCGACTCGTTGGGTATGAGTCGTAATTAAAAGCTGCTGCATCTTCCAACTTGTCCATGCAGCGACGCTACTCAATCCTAGAATTGATAATAGCGATACTTCTAGGGTGAGTCGAAATTGGAGTGAAGCGGGGTCGAGATGCCGCTGTCTGACTTGGCGGAACGTCTCCTTGAGTTTAGCGATAGGTTGCATTGAAAAATCCTGTGGAGCCGTTCCTGCAAGCGATTTGAGTATCATACTTATTACTGTAGTCTAAAGACTTGCGATCGATATGATATGACCCTAAGTAAGAGATTAATTTTTGCTGAGAAACTCGATATAGCGATAGTAATCGACCACTGTATCGACAAAAACACAACGAGCGAAATCAATCGGTCGAAACTCATCGCCATGCGATAAATTGAAGCTGAAATTTAACGTTATGTAGATCGTAAACTCATTAGTCTTCAATCAACTCGATCTTAATCCGCTTACCCAGAATGCTAGCTGCTTTACCAAGGGTATTGAGCGTGACTGAAGTATTAGTTGGATCGAGGAGCCTATCAACTGCGGCGCGACTAGTACCCATTGCTTTGGCTACGCTGGTTTTGGTCATTTGCCTGGATGTAATTTCTTGCTGAAGCTGCCAAGCAATGACTCTTTTGATGGCAATTTCATTAGCTTCGATTAGTAAATCTTCTGATTCTAAGCAGTCATCAAAAGCGGAGCCGATATGGGAGTTATGATTTTTCATGAATGGTTTTCGCTCTCAAACCAGTTCTCAATTTTCAAGTTATCAAAATATTGGAAATCAGCAACATTATTAGTCACTAAAATCAAATCATTAGAGACAGCAATACTAGCAATTTGTCCATCTGCGAAGGCTAGAGTTTTACCAATATCGAGTAAATATTTTAGGCTCATAGATTTATTTCACGCCCTGGAGATCGATCTCTCAGATCGGCAAAATCATTATCATCAAAAGATATTCCCTCTCGTTCCAGCGTCGCTCTCAGTTCCTGGAATCCGTCCCAGAACTTTTTACCTTGCTGCTCTTCTCGCTGTTGCCGGATTAACTCAATGAGATTGTCTTGCTCTTGTACTGATAAGGCTCGAACAGAATCAACGATTTCTTGAAAAACCATCATCTTAGCTCCTTAAATTTCCCTATATGGTTGATATTGTACCAAAAACGATACAAATCGGCAAGATTCAGACTCCCTCTAACAAATCCCCTCCAAGGAGGGGTGCCCATAGGGGCGGGGTGGGTAAGATCTCCGCCACTCACCAATACCTTTCGATCGCATTCCCGATCGAATTAACAAGATTCGCATTTGGGGTTGGCAGGTGGGTAGCGAAGATCTACCCACCCCGCCCTACGGGCACCCCTCCGAGGAGGGGATTTTGCTAGTGGGAGTCTGAATCTTATCGATCGATCTCTAGGACTTCTGAGATGCTGCCTTGGCTGCTGCAATCACTGTTTCGGCAATGTTGTTGGGACAAGCAGAATAGTGAGAGAAGGACATCGAGAACTGACCGCGACCGGAAGTCATGTTGCGGAGATCGCCAATGTATCCGAACATTTCGCTCAAAGGCATATCAGCCTTGATCTTCACACCTACGCCAGTAGACTCTTGGGACTCGATCATCCCCCGACGACGGTTGAGATCGCCAATGACATCACCCATATAGTCATCAGGAGTAAACACATCCACCTTCATAATCGGCTCTAGCAGTTGTGGGCCAGCTTTAGGTACTGACTGGCGATAAGCTGCTTTTGCGGCGATTTCAAAGGCCATTGCGGAGGAATCCACTGGATGGAAGCCACCTTCTAATAAGGTGAATTTCAAGTCGAGGCAAGGGAAGCCAGCCAATACGCCTTTACCGATCGAGCTTTCAAAGCCTTTTTCCACTGCGGGCCAGTATTCGCGAGGCACGCTACCACCAGTCACTTTGGATTCAAACACAAAGCCACTGCCAGGTTCGCCTGGTTCGAGTGTATAGCCGATCTTGGCGTACTGACCAGAACCACCGGACTGCTTCTTGTGAATATAGTCGTCTTCGATCGTTTTGGTGATGGATTCACGGTAGGCAACTTGTGGCTCACCGACTTCTACTTCCACGCCGTGGGTGCGCTTGAGAATATCTACCTTGATGTCCAAGTGCAACTCGCCCATCCCTTTGAGGATGATTTCGCCGCTCTCTTCGTCGGTCATCATGTGGAATGAGGGATCTTCTTGCACCATTTTGGTCAAGGCTGCGCCCATTTTTTCTTCGGAACCCTTGAGCTTGGGCTTCACAGAGATCGAGATTACGGGTTCGGGGAAGACCATCGGTTCGAGGGTCGCTGGATTTTTTGGATCGCAGATGGTGTGCCCTGTGCGGACATTTTTCATCCCGACGATCGCAATAATGTCGCCAGCCTGAGCGGAATCGATTTCCTCCCGCGAGTTGGCGTGCATTTCTACCATCCGACTGATTCGCTCGGTTTTACCAGTAGCGGTATTCAGCACCGTGTCACCCTTGGCTAGGGTACCGGAGTAGAGACGGGCAAAGGTCAAGGAACCATAGCGATCGTCCATAATCTTGAATGCCAGTGCGCGCAAAGGCTTCGTGGGGTCAACGGACGCAAATTCACCAGTGGCGTTGCCATCTAGATCTACTTCCGGCTGGGGTATGACTTCCATCGGGTTGGGGAGGTAATCTACTACCGCATCCAGCACTAGCTGCACGCCTTTATTCTTGAACGACGAACCGCAGTAAGTCGGGAAAAACTTCAGATCGCGAGTACCTTTGCGAATGCAGGCTTTGAGTTCT
>JANOPX010000356.1:0-37927 GCA_031422115.1 Chamaesiphon sp. VAR_4_metabat_408
CCCAAAGTGGCTCAAACGACCTATCGGTAAAGTTTTCAGCCTCATCATCTGTTTGAAAATCAATTTTCAGGTCTGAAACCATTGCTCTGAGAGGCTTTCAGCCTTAGCGTACAATTTTCCCGTTTTGGCACGGTGATGCCAATTAGGATCTCCTGACAGTGGGAGACAAGAATTGATGCGTATTAGTAGCGAAGCTGCACTAATTGATGCTCAAATTCGCCAAAAACATAATGATGAAAACATTACCACAGACTTGCGAAGAGAGTTAGTAGAAGCTATATCAACTAGGAAAATTACTAGTGCAATTCTAATTGCTAGACAATTAGCACCAAAACTTGGCTACAAAGATCATTTGCAACTTTTAAATGAACTAGGATTGAGTCAGCGAGAAATCGATCGTGTTATTCAAAAAAATTAATTGCAAATAATATATAGCTCTCATAAATGATTTGTAAGATTATATTTTCGGGCGAGGGTGTGAGTAGAGGCAATTCATGAATTGCTCCTACCCTAAATTTCATAACCACATTCAGCAAAGCCCATATCCACTCATGTTTCCTAGAACTAGATTACTTGTAAACAGAACCCATATAATTGCCCCAAATCTGCGCTGATTGAGCACTACTGCCCTTAGTGGGTGAATTGTTATCATTACCCAGCCAGACACTAGTTACTACCTTGCGATCGGGAATAAAGCCAATAAACCACATATCGACATTATCATCAGTCGTACCCGTTTTACCTGCCTCACCCAAGCCAATCGCCGCATTTTTGCCAGTTCCGCCAGTGACAACACCCCGCATCATCGTTGTCAAAGTATCAGCTACACCCGTTTTTAGCACTCGCCGACTGGATTGAGTATCCGTAGTGTAGTCATAAATCACCCGACACGTTTTGATTTGCTTGGGATTGCAATTGCTAGTATCGTACACCCGTTTGATGGCGCGGGGTTGATGCCAGATGCCTCGATCGGCAACAGCACCATATGCCCCCGTCATCTCCAGCATATTCATCACACTTTGACCCAAAATCATCGCTGGTAATCGATCGATTTTAGAGCGAATCCCCATCCTTTCGGCAAGTTCGATCGACTTATCCAAGCCGATATCCTTCGCCACCCTCAGAGCCGTCACGTTTTCCGATAGCACAAACCCCTGATACATATCCGCCGCACCCACCGCTCCATGGGAGCACCCAGGAAAAGTTCGACCCTCCCAATTCAAAGGATCGCAGGAGTAGGTCTTTCCCGGCGATATACCGCCCGCGATCGCCGCTCCATACCCAAACAGCTTAAAAGTCGATCCGGGCTGGCGTTGGGCATCTACAGCCCGATTGAACTGACTCTTCTGATAATCCACACCCCCCACCATCGCCTTGACAATGCCAGTAGTACTATCGAGGGTGACAATTCCCCCCTGGGAAAAACCGTAAGTCCGCCCAGCAGTTGCCACACCCTGTCGCAGTGCCGCCTCTGCCTTTCTCTGCATCTTCATATTCAAGCCAGTTTCAACGATAAAATTGCCCTCCTTAGCAACTTCACTCCCCAATAACTGCTGGAGTTCCTGAAATACATAGCCATAAAGATAAGGAGCCTTGGTATTTGCCCCCAACTCACAAGCCGCTGCTCGATATGTCAATGGCGTTCTTCGTGCTTCTCTAGCTTCAGCTTGGGTAATTGCCCCAGTTTCGAGCATTCGCCCCAGCACTAGATTCCGCCGCTCGGTTGCTTTCATCCCCTTTCGCCCTTGCTTATCTTCCACACAAGGGTTATAAATATTTGGCCCTGGTAAAATCCCCACCAACATCGCCGAATCCGAGAGCGTCAAATCTTTGGCGGATTTGCCGAGATAATGTTGAGCTGCATCCTCAAACCCATGAGCATTAACACCCAAAAATACCCGATTGAGATAAGCCAGTAAGATTTTATCTTTGCTATAAAATGCTTCCAACTTGAGGGATACAACGGCTTCCTTCATTTTCCGGGCTAAATTGTCCTCAGTCCCCACATAACCCCGAAATAAACTCCGCGCCACCTGTTGCGTCAGCGTACTCGCCCCTTGTTTTTGTTTTTTTCGTACCGCAATCGCTCGTGCGACACCCACAGGATCTACCCCAAAGTGCCAATAAAAACGACTATCCTCAGAAGCAATTAGAGCCTTTGGCAAGAACGGGGAAAAATCACTCAGCTTTTCCAAATCTCGATGAGATTCAACCTTTGGTGGCTGTAAAGGTTCTTCCATGTCCTCAGAATAGACGATAATCGGCCCACTCGCATCTGGTAAAGGATTGACATCGATTTTGGTGGATTCTGCCAAAATTGCCAACAGAATCAGGCTTAGAAGTGCGCCAGTACCATATAGTCCATACCGCAATATCAGTAGCGGTAGGGGTGGAGGATCGAGAAAGATGATTTTGACTGCCGCTTTGAGTTCTGGTGGCCCTAGGGTAAAGGTATCCCCATCTCTGAGGGTAATTCGATCGACCCTTTTCTTGCCTCGATAGATCCCATTGGTGGAATTTTCATCTTTGAGCAAAAAAGTATTGCCTTTCTTTCTGTCGCGAGTAATCGAGAAGTGTGTCTGACTGACGACTTGATTGTCTCTGGCGATAACCACATCGCAAGACTGACGACTGCGCCCAAATACATACTTCTCACCCAGTAATGGAAACAGATCTGGCTGTGGTGCATCCGCATCCTGGACTGATAGTTTGGCTACTCTGGCATTGGGTTTGATGGCCAATTGGGTGAAGTTAACTTTAGTCTTTTGCATCACCTGAGTCAGTTGAGCCAGGAGTGTCTTTTTGGGCGGCTGTGCAGACATTTGAGGGCTGTGGGTTAGGGTTGACAATCTGAGGGGGTGGTGATGTTGCAGTCGCCAGGGCGGTTGAGACTTAATCTGAGTGTCTAACATCAGCGAATCAATACTGACCCCTGACCCCTGTCTTGAAAAGGTGCTTCACTTGGGGAAACCCCAAGACCACTAGGCGGGTGACCCGACCAGTTGCACTTTTCGCTGACCCCTGACCCCTGCTATACGTGCTATTTATTACCTAATGGTATCGTTAAGTTTGTAGTTATGTCTATTTAGTTATCTTTAAAGATGGGAAAATGGATTCGACCTATAATAATAAAGAAAACAAATAGTTAGGATTTGGCTCGATGCAAACCTCCGAAGACATGGATTTTTTGAAGCTGAATTTCCCTGCTGACTTTTTAGCACGGTACCAAGATGGGGTGACGATGAAAAAAAGCCAAACGGTAAAATTTACCCCAAATCAGGTCATATTTTTTGGAACTACCACTATTGCTGTGCCCAATGTGACTCCCGTACAGATCGAAGCAATTAAGCGGATAGTTGCTGGTGTAAAACTGTCAGAGTTGGTCTCACTCTTGGGCAGTGCAGCGACAGCCGAAACGATTTCTTATCTCGATCGACACAATCTAATTCGTCCAGTTTACCAGAATGAGTATATTGGTACAGCTTGGGAAAAGCAAGTAGAATTTTTTACTGATTTTGTAGACGATCCTAATGCGGCACAGGGTCGGCTATCGACTGCCTCTGTCTGTATTATTGGCTGCGGTGGCGCGGGCAATATTGTCACTCAACATCTCGTCAGTGCTGGAATCCAGAAGTTTATTCTCATCGATGACGATCGAATCGAACAGAATAATTTCAATCGTCAATTTTGTTTTGATACTCACGATCTCGGACAGCCAAAGGCGGAAGCTCTCAAAAACTATATTCTCGCCCGAAATCCTCAAGCTGAGGTACATGTCTACTGTCAAAAAATTACTGGTACGGCAGATATTACCCGACTATTAAAACTCGCAAGTTTTCAGCCTAATCTAATTATTGGTTGTGCGGATACTCCGCCGATCGCCATCCAGACTTTTATCTTAGAATACTGTATCCAACACCAGATATTTTGTACTTTCGGCGGTGTCGGCATTCATCATGGCAGAATTGGACCTTTGTTTGTAGAATCAAGCCGGATGTCCAAGTGTTTGGCTCACAAACAACAGCAGCTCCAAATTATGGCAGAATTAGCATCGACAGCACCGGGGACAGGAATTATTTCTGGTTCGATTTCCTATCTCAATACAGTTATCTCTAGCCTAATTGTGGCAGATGTAATCGATCTCCTCTCCGGCATTAGAACTCCATTGTCGTTAAATACAATCTGGAAGTACAATTGGGCCGATCGCAGTATGACAAAAGAACAAGAGTACTAATTTTTGAGCGAAGGGGTAAGTCATGAATTGCCCCTCCGCTAGCTAAACCGCATCGATCGAATAATTAGGTTATTCAGTGCGGAATATTTAGATCGCCAGTATCGATTGTAAAGCCTATCGATCCGATCGCGTTATGTCGATCGTTGGGACCATTAACCGTAAAGTTAGTGTTCAAATTTACATTAGCAGTAGTGGATATCGGCCCCGTTTTAGTCGCGTTAGCGATACTGATACTGGTCGAATTACCAAATGGTGGTAAAAGAGAACTAGTATTAATTGATACTGGACTCAAACTGGATGATTTTGACTTGCCGCCACCAATAATTTGGCGGGTAACTTCCGCATTGGTAAGAATTGTAAATAGATCGGTATCAACGCGATCTAAATCTGTAATTTCGATCGAAGACATATTTAATTTCCCGGGTGGTTGAGAACTTAATAGCTAGCAGGTCAAATTGACAAAAGGAAGCTCTCACTAGCGGAGTACCTGTTGTAAAAACAACATTTGTGCCAATGAGAGCCTCCTCAATTCAACCGCTTGGTGTGCGATTAATTTTGTGGTAATTGTCCTTATAGACGATCGAAAGCACCACCGATAACACCAGAAATACCACCAGTAAAGGCACTACCTTGACCGCCAGCAGTACTGCCACCACCAGCACCAGTACTTGCCATAGCAACAGAGGAAGAACCTGTGAAACCGCTACCAGAAGCACTACCAAAGCCAATGCCAGCACCAAAACCAGGACCTGTGCTAGCAACACCAATGGTAGTGGTAGTACCAGATCCGGTAGCAACAGGAATCACGACTGGAGTCACAGGAAAATGAATGCGAGTACCACCAACAATAGCATTGCTATCAGTGGTATCTAAATCTTGTAAAAGGTCAGCTTGAGCTAAGTCAGTAATTTGAATAAACATGTTTTTTCTGTTGAAGAGTGTGGGAATAGTTATTAACAGAATTAGTTATTTATGAATAGCTGCGCTTCTGTTGGTTTAACTATACAATGTGCAATCCGATCTCCGCAAGACATCAGATTTTAGATAGAGGGACTAAAGTCTTGCTGTTTTAGCTATTCTAAGGTTTCTACTGTATGCAATCGAACATTATTTGTCTAAGTAAATGAATTAATGTACTGCAAAAAATATCTGTCAATACTGCAAGATTGACTCAAATAAACGATCTAAGATTCGCTTTCAGTCTAATATCGATCGCCTACATAAAAAGTTAGCATATTGACCAATTATTTCTTTCATTCCAGCCAGAAGAGCGAAGGTAAAGTTTTGTAAGTTAAAAAGTTATCGATTTTTGCCTCGATTACCGCCGATCGACGAATCTTATGAGTGCTGCTAGAGCCTGCGCTCACATGTCCAACAGCTTATGATGGAATCTAGGTTCCAGCCATTTACTTTTTAAAAACCATGTCAATTGCATCTACTCAGATCCCAACTCTCTCGCCAGGAAGCTTGCGTCGCATCCATCACATTGCCCTCAATGTCGCAGATATGCAGGCTGCGCGTTATTTCTACGGGCATATATTAGGCTTGCAGGAACTAGTCGGCGCAGAAATACCCGATAGCCTCACCCTGTTAGTCAAGCAAGGGCGAGTAGCAAATTTCACCACTCCCGATGGGATGATTCTCGATCTCTTTGCCGAACCCGATTTACTACCTCCAGCCGCCGATCCTACTCAGCAATTTACCCGCGCCAATCATCTTGCATTTGATATCGCCCCCGATCTATTCGACGTGGCTGTGAAAGTTTTGCAGGCTCATGGGGTGAAAATTGATGGCGAACCCGTCGTCAGGAGCACTGGCAGAGGCATCTACTGTTACGATCCCGATGGCTTTATTGTCGAAATTCGCTGCGATCCTCAATGACACCAAATCTTTGCCCTCACCCCGCCCTCGCCTTGCGCTTCTGGCTCCAGGGGTTGGGGGTGAGGGCAAGGGATTTCGGTATAAAATGTGGTAATTGCCAAGCCAAAGGCGATCGCACAGCAGGTGAATTACTAATAAACTTTTTAAAATGGGACGAGTTATTTCTAGAGATTTGACGATCGAGACACCCAGATGTCTGCTCCGTTGTCCCTCAATCGAGGATATTCCCCATGTTTTTTCGGCAACAGGGTTTGCGGGATTTAATGATGGGATGCAATGGGAACCACCGGAAACTATCGACGAATTGGAAGAGCCGTTGAGGGAGAGTTTGCTCGCTTGGGATGAGGGCAAAATCTTGAGCTTTACGATCGCCGATCCAGCGTCAAATAGCTTATTAGGGCGAATTGGCATCCGCAAAACAGATCGATCGAATGTATGGAATCTAGGCTTTTGGACGCATCCAGAGCATCAAGGTAAAGGTTACATGACAGAATCAGTACTAGCTATTTTGGAATTTGGATTCAATCGATTAGATGCAACCCAAATTGAAGGGAGTTATGCCCTCTGGAATAAAAGTAGTCAGCGGGTGCTAGAAAAAGTTGGCATGAAATTTGTTGCCTATATTCCCCACGCTTTTCAAAAAAGAGGGCGATGGGTAGAAGCAAATAAAACCAACATTACCAAACAACAATGGCTAGCTCTACACCAAAGACTGTAGGAGCGGGTTTAGTTATAATGTTCGATCGAAATCTCATCCCTTCCAAGCAGGTTATGTTTGAATGGCAAATCGATCGGGATGAATGCCATGATTTATCCAAGTAATCGCAGCTTCCGCGCTCACTATCTCCGGTGGAACTCGGAGGATGTGAATATGCGCCGTAGATGGACAAGTCATTTTTAAGAGCAACATTGGTTCTCGTCCAATTGGCTCTCCTTCTCCATCTTCATATACTGTTTCTACCCCATCAATTTTTAAAAGGGTATACTCCCTCCAAGTATCGAGAGAGACTGCATTTAGTTCATCACAAATTCTTTCATAACCTATTCGATCGACCAAAATACGCCTAATTTCAGCATTATTTTCATCTAATAACCATTCAGATTTCCAATCAGTTAATTTAGTCCAATATCGGCGGGGGAGCCAGAAAATATTCAAAAAACTAACATATTTTAAATCTGTTAAGTCTTTCAAAATTGATAAATCAACTAAGGTATCACACAGATGTATCGAATACAACTGATTAAGATCGATCGTACTTTCTGGCAAGCTAGTTAGTTGATTCCCCCCCAAATCTACTGTACGTAGACTGCTAAGATTACCGATACTTTCTGGCAAGCTAGTTAATTGATTTTCTCCCAAATCTAGTTTAGTTAGATTGATAAGATTGCCGATACTTTCTGGTAGGCTAACTAGTTGATTATTTTCTAGATTTAGCTCCGTCAATCTAGAAAGATTACCAATTAATTCTGGTAAACTAGTTAATTGATTTAGTTCTAAATTTAGTGTAGTCAGATTAGAGAGCTTGGCAATATTATCTGGTAAGATAGTTAGTTGCTCATACCTCAAATCTAGCTTGTTTAGATCGATTGGTTTATCGACAAATTGCCCATCCATAAAGGAAAAATTACCAATACTTTCTATAAGGCTAGTCAGTCGATCGTCGTCTAGACTTAGCCCTGTCAAATCTGAAAGATCGCTAAGAATATCTGGGAGATTGATTATTATCGAAACACTCGTCGATATGGGACTAATGGGATTATTATTATCGATATCATCAGGATTGCCGCTTGTCTCTCTCAACCTAATTAGTTCATCATCAGTCAAGTCATCCTCTGTCAAACTAAGTATCTCACCAAGAGCTTTGATTTTCCAAGCAGAAAGCCGATGAGTAATATTTTTGAGAATCATTATCCGCTCTTTATCTAAATTTAGCTCAGTTAAATAAGCAAAGTCATCGATAATTTTTGCGGCCTTAGATACATCGATTTTGGATATATCTATGTGAATTGCATCATGGTAGAACATTATTTATTGCCGATCGAGTGGATGTAGCGATTCTAAATCATTTCCAAGGTGAAATTTGGACAGATGCTGATAAATTTCCAACCTAGCTACCAGTAAAAATTGCCATCTGTTCTCACAACCACTCAAATTTAGACGTACCACGATCTAGTTGTATTCAAGTGACGGACACGCGATTGTCCAAGGGACAGGCTACGCCAACGAACGCTTACTCTACTCTCCATGTGTGAAATTTGGACAGATGCTGATAAATTTCCAACCTGGCTGCAAGTAGAAATTGCTGTCTGTTCTCACAACCACTCAAATTTAGACGTACAATGATCTAGTTGTATTCAAGTGACGGACACGCGATCCAACGCTTACTCTACCCGAAATGGGTGAAATTTGGACAGATGCTGATAAATTTCCAACCTAGCTGCAAGTAAAAATTGCCGTCTGCTCTAACAACCACTCAAATTTAGACGTACCACGATCTAGTTGTATTCAAGTGACGGACACGCGATCGAACGCTATACTCTACCCGAAATGGGTGAAATTTGGACAGATGCTGATAAATTTCCAACCTGGCTGCAAGTAGAAATTGCCGTCTGCTCTCACAACCACTCAAATTTAGACGTACAATGATCTAGTTGTATTCAAGTGACGGACAAGTGATCGAACGCTATACTCTACCCGAAATGGGTGAAATTTGGACAGATGCTTATAAATTTCAAACCTGGCTGCAAGTAGAAATTGCTGTCTGTGAGGCTCAGGCTGAATTGGGGCATATTCCCCAGGCGGCGGTGGATGAGATTAAGGCGAAGGCTAAGTTTGATGTCGATCGCATTTTGGAGATTGAAGCGGAAGTCCGTCACGATGTGATTGCATTTCTCACCAATGTCAACGAGCATGTCGGTGAAGCTGGGCGATATATCCATCTGGGGATGACTAGCTCGGATGTGTTGGATACCGCCTTGGCTCTGCAAATGGTGGCGAGTATCGATATTTTACTCACGCGGATGGAGGATACCATTCAGGCGATTCGGTATCAGGCGCAAAAACATCGGAATACGATTACGATCGGTCGTTCGCATGGAGTTCACGCCGAACCGATTACCTTTGGCTTCAAATTGGCTGGCTGGCTGGCGGAAATGCTTCGCAACCGCGATCGACTGGTACGCACTCGTCAAACCGTCGCCGTGGGCAAAATTTCTGGTGCTGTGGGTACATATGCCAACATCGAACCTCGCGCTGAAGCGATCGCTTGTCAGAAGCTAGGCTTGACTCCCGACACTGCTTCTACCCAAGTTATCTCTCGCGATATCCATGCCGAATTCGCTCAAGTACTGGCTCTAATTGGTGCATCGATCGAACGTTTCTCTGTCGAAATTCGCAACCTCCAACGCACCGACGTATTAGAAGTCGAAGAATTCTTCTCCAAAGGGCAAAAAGGTTCCTCCGCCATGCCCCACAAACGTAATCCCATTCGATCGGAACGTCTCACCGGAATGGCGCGGATCCTGCGCGGTAATGCCATTGCCGCCCTCGAAAACGTCGCCCTCTGGCACGAGCGAGACATCTCCCACAGCTCCGTCGAACGAGTCTGTATGCCGGATTCCTGCATCATCACCCACTTCATGCTGGTAGAAACTACCAACCTAATCAAAAACCTGCTCATCTATCCCGACAATATGGCGCGGAACCTCAACTGTTATGGTGGGGTAGTCTTCAGCCAAGGGGTATTACTCGCCCTCGTTGGTAAAGGATTGAATCGTGAAGAAGCATATGCGATCGTTCAAGACAATGCTCATGGTGCCTGGAATAAACAGGATGGAGACTTCCACAAAGCTGTCATCAATGACCCCCGCGTGACTCAACACCTCACCCCCGCAGAGATCGAACACTGTTTCGATCCAAAACAACATCTCAAGCACCTAGATGAAGTTTTTCAACGGTTGAGTATTTAACTATACTCACATCTCGATCTAGGTATGATTCACTTAGCGAAACAATCCCTGAAATTTAGAGTAGGGGCAATTCATGAATTGCCCCTACTCTAAATTTCAGGATCGAATCATACCGCAAATCAGCACCGCCAGAAAAATTACCCCTAGATGTATGGATTCAACAGTGAGAATCGATTGGTTATCTAATGCCGATGAATTGTCTAAAGTAGGTGCCGATCGATATCAAGCTGGTAAACTCATCGAAGCCGAGCAGTTATTTAGATCGGCATTAGAATTGGAGCCTGGGAATGCCGATCGATATTATAATTTAGCTGTGGTAATTCACGATCTAGGACAGAGATTGGAGGAGATTGCATTATACAGACAGGCGATCGATCTCAATCCAAATTATACCAGTGCTTATATCAATTTAGGGGTTGTACTCAAGGAACAGAGGCAAGTTAAAGAAGCGATCGATGCACTCGATCGAGCTATAAGTTTAGATCCAAACCATGCCAATGCACAATATAATTTAGGTTTAGCTTTACTTCTAGATGGTCGATTGACAGCAGGATTTGCTAAATATGAATATCGATTAAAAATTCATCATCATCTAACTATCTGTAAACCTGACATTAGCGATCGACAGCTTTGGGCGGGCGAGACAGAAGCTAGACATTTACTGATTTGTCACGAACAAGGTATCGGTGATGCAATTCAATTTATTCGATATGTCAAATATCTCCAACCTTATAACTTCCACATAACTATTGCCACCCATCCAGCATTACAGAAACTATTTGCGACTTGCTTGGATCTACCACATACATCAGTCGTTGCATTTAATGATGTCGATGCTAGTATTTACGATCGGTATATTAGTTTATTGAGCTTACCACATGTACTCAAAACAAGTATAGAAAATATCCCTGCTGCTATTCCCTATATTCAACCGCCGAAAGATGCGATCGAATTACCAGAGCTAGATCGAGATAGTGGTTTACGAGTAGGATTAGTCTGGGCAACAGATCCACAAAATCAGCAGATGTATCGACACAAAAGTATTAAAGCTGAGGGTGTATTCAAGCATCTCACACCCTTTCTACTCGATCGATTAATATCTATCTATAGTCTCCAAGTTGGTGCAGCAGCCGCGTGGATTCAACCATATTTAGATTTACCCAACGTTTACGATCTGAGCGATCGACTCAATGATTTTACCGATACCGCCGCTATAATCGATCGATTAGATCTAATAATTACTGTCGATACGGCGGTGGCTCATTTAGCCGGAGCAATGGGTAAACCTGTCTGGGTTCTGCTACCTTTTGAGGCAGATTGGCGGTGGTTATTAAATCGAACTGATTCTCCCTGGTATCCCACCATGCGATTATTTAGACAAGTTCAAGCTGGTGATTGGGGGGCAGTATTCCAAGATATTGAATCTGCCCTATTGGAGTTCTTATTGCACTCAAGTAGTACTTAGCTCGATCGAAGCAATGACGAGAGAATGCCGATTCCAAGAGTTTTATTTTTAAAAACTCCCCAACTAACTTATTACTTAATCAAGAGATATCCGAATCTTGCCGATCGTTTGGCGAGATTGCCAGTGGTGGAACCGTGCAAAATGCTTGGAGTTCGGAGTAGAATGTATTCAATAGAGAATCCAATCCAAATGAGACAATTGTTCTGCGGAGACTAGGGATATAGATCGACAGGTTAGAGAGCGGAAAACAGAGTTCCATTAGCCTTCTAGCACCCTTGGGTGAGATTGCATAGGCACAGGTACCAAAGGCATGATTTAGAGCGAGTAAAGTGGGGATTGTCTTGACTGCAACAAAGGTAGCAATATCGCCCTCATCAGGTACTTTCCCGGCAAACGCTGAAAACAAAGAGTGCATTACCACACCTGGAAACAGCTCCAGACTGGTAGCCGAATCAAAATTATAACCTAACAGCACAAAATCCCAATCGATAGGGAATCGAGAGGTAAGCTGAGGTAAGATTGTCTCAAAATCCGATCGGAGGATCGCATCATCCTCACAAATTATCATCGATTTATCTTCAGCAATACATCGCTGCCAAAGTGCGCGATGTGATAGAGCGCAACCCAAAGCACCAGCCGTATAATATTGGAGATCTGCCACAGCTAAACCATGCTTAATCAGATCGTCAAGCTGAATTTTACGACCATCAATAGCCTCAATAAATTCATAATGGAGACTATGACGATCGTGCAACCTTTGAAATTTTGTCTGTTGATCGATCCGATGCTTGAGATTTAGAACGCATAAATCGAACATGATTTAAAAAACCGCTGCTGCAATCTTATAATACCCACAATAAACCAGCAATCTTACTTAGAGGCTGAAACTCTGAACCCACCCTGCGGTACACAAGAGTCTGAGAATCGCTCGATAGGTTGGTGAAAATTTAAAAGGTAAGATCCTCGACTTCGCCAAGAAGTCGGGGATCTGGTTTATCTGTGCTCACAATATCGATCGAACACTCTCGATAATATATTAATTAGGCTTATCTCGATCGGGAGCAGTTTTACCATCTCCAGTAATGTGGTGCATGACAATATCGAACTTATTGTTCAATTCCCTCATTTCGATCTGGATTAGATCGAATCTAGCATTCATTTGCATATTGAGATGTTCGATGTCATTGTATACCCGCTCGAATACCAGATTCAATTCTCTGGCGGTGATTTGAGTTTCTTCGAGTCTGACAATCCGTCTGTCAAACGATCTCAACTGTCTTTCAATGGGGATAACTCGATCGTTTGATTCGTTAGGTTGTGCCATATTCGTAAAGTCAATAGATAATATGCGTTGGATGTGAAGTATCTCCACTGAGGTTGAATAGCACAACGCAGGGATGTTCTTATTCTAGTGGCAACAGGCAAAAATAGAGGATATTTTTCTGACGATATATTTTAGGTATTCTTAGCGATCGAGCGATCGACCATAAAAGTCCGCCCTAATCGGCTCAGGTTCGATGATTTTGACCTTAATATTAAACCACCGCAACTCATATTGCAACGACTCCGAGAAGCCATCTACAGCCCATTTCGTGGCATGATAGGGACTGTACAATGGAAATGCCATGCGCCCGTCGATCGATGCCACATTTACAAGCACCCCCTACTGACGCAGCCGGAAATGGGGCAAAATGGCGCGAGTCACCTCCATTAAGCCAAATACGTTGGTTGCAAACTGACGCTCGATCTCAGCCATCTCACAGGCTTCAAAGGCACCTTTTCGAGAGCATATTCGGCATCGTTTATCACCACATCGATCGACCCAAATTTTTCGATCCTCGCTCGACTGCTGCATGAATTGTCTCGCTCATAGATCTACTGTGTATACAGGGTAGCTCATAGATGGGGTCGAAGTTCTCGATCTACCCGATTGTAGGTCGATCGTACGGGTGATAAATCATCCTCCAATGTCAGATCCCTTGGGGGATGTAGTTTTAGTCTAGATCGATTATTCTCAAAAGAGGCTATTTAGCTAGGGCGATCGTCACTGACTGTAGTTTCTCTGCACCAAAGCATTACAGCTATTGACTTAAATTGGACTAATTTATTTCTATTGTCAACTATAATAATATATTCATGAATTCAGAACGAAGAAAATGGTTTGAACTTGCTTTGACAATCCAGGGTTCGGTACTGCCGAGGATTATCATTAAAGTCATCTGTTATGGAGGATTTGGCTTATTAGTCTCGATCTTATATGCGGCAAAACTACCAGTTTCAGCGAAAGCATTAGGTGGATTAATCCCCAGTATTGTATTGGGATTATTATTGGTGTTTCGGACGAATACTGCATATGAAAGATTCTGGGAAGGTAGAAAAGCTTGGGGGACTATTGTCAATAATATTCGTAATTTGTCAAGATTAATTTGGGTGGCAATTAGTGAAGACTCACCACTCGATTCTCCAGGAGAGCGGGCTTTCCACCAACGACAAGACAAAGAGCAAGCTCTAAACCTTTTGGTCGCATTTGCCATCGCCACCAAGCTACATCTACGATCGCAACCAGTCGATGATAGTATCGCCAAACTGATTTCCCCGCTTCAGTTTACCAAGCTTCGGATTGCTGGAAATCCACCACTAGAAATTGCTTTTTGGATTAGTGACTATCTCCAATCACAATACGAACAGGGACGAATTAGTTTGTATCAAATGAATCAGTTACAGCATCTCTTGAGTGGCATGGTAGATATGCTTGGTGCTTGCGAACGCATCCTCAGAACACCAATCCCCCTCGCCTATGCAATTCATCTCAAGCAACTATTATTAATTTACTGTGTACTATTGCCATTCCAAATCGTCGAAGATTTAAAATGGCTGACAGCACCCAGTATGATGTTAATTAGTTTTACACTATTTGGAATTGAAGCGATCGGCGTAGAAATCGAAAATCCTTTTGGTACGGATCCAAATGATTTACCTCTCGATACAATTTGCACTACCATTCAAAATAATATTAATGATTTAACTAGCATCGAACCCCATTATCGTCGTGGCATCTATGGCAACAATTTAGGCGAGCAATTAAATTAATTGGGTGTTCCAGGAGATTTATAGTACAAATTACCTAATAAACCTTGACATCGATTTAGCATTAGGGTACAATAGTACTAAGCACTAGAGCAAAGGCAATTTCTTTGTCTAAGACTAAATTTGTCATTTAGGTTAATTCGATCGAAGACTGGGGCACAATAAATAGTAATTGTGATAGTTTTTGATGTCTACAAATAGTTAAGGGATATAAAGATGGCGATAGTGAAAGATAGTAAAGCCCAGATTTTAGCAGAACTAGGTCTGATTTTAGCAGAGCAATATCGATCGGGATCTAAAGTCGCGACAAAAGAAGAAGAAGCACAACTAGTTCGGAACAAAGAAGTAGTTACCAAAGCTGCTACTTATACTGTAGACTCCATCGTCAAAGGGATGGCAGATTTACAACTAGAATTTGGTAGTATTGTTACTGGATTATCCGACAGGTTGGGATTAGAAGTCGAGAAACTAACCGAAGCAAAACAAGCGATCGATATAGAGACTCAACATCGAGTAGAATTGCAGAGAATCAGGGTAGTTGCTGATGCCCTATATCTACAGACTCAAGAACATCGAGCCAGTTTGACTTCGATCGAACAGGAATCCGTCACTCATCAAGAAGAGTTAGACAAACAACAAACTAGCGTCAGGAAAAATTGGGAGCAATTCGAGCGAGAGTATGTTGAAAAACAGACTGAAGGGACAGCAATAGTATCTAAAGAACGTCAAAAAGAACAGGATGAATTTCTGTACAAAGTGACTCGCGATCGACAGTTGCAGACAGACGCATATGCAGAAACCAAACGCACTCAAGAGCGGGATATCCAAACGAGCGATCGAGAACAGCAGAAACAGTGGAAAGAGCGTGAAAAATTCCTCACCGACAATCAAAAGCTACTCGAAGCGAACCAAACTAAAATAACAGCATTCCCCGCCGAACTAGAAGAAGCAGTCAAAAAATCCAGAGAAGAAGCCATCAAAGAAACTAGTGCTGATGGTAAAGTCAAAGCCGATCTAATCGAAAAAGAATGGGAAGGCAATAAGCAAGCCTACGAAATGAAAATCCAATCCCTAGAGCGAGTTGTCGAACGCCAAGCCGAACAAATTACCGCCATCACCGAACAACTCCAAGCCGTAATGAATCAAGCTCAATCTCTGGCAATGAAAGCTTTTGAAACCTCCGCAAGAATCAGCGAAAAAAACTAATCTTATCTCCCTTGCCCTTCGCGGTAAACACTAAATAATCTCGATCCGAAAACAACCCCTCCGCGTTAAAAAACACCAATCATAACTCATGGCAGCAAAACCCACCGAGAAAAGCACCAAAGCAGAAATTCTGATAGCTTATAACCAACTAGCCGAAGAAAAGAAAGCTCTCGAAACGCAAGTGCGTACGAATCAAAAACAAGCCGCAGCACCAGCACCAACCCCAACAGCCACAATTAAACCCGAACCGAAAGCAACAATGAGTACAGCACCAGATCGGGATAAAATTGATTATACGATCGCTAGTTTAGAGCGACTTCAATTAGGTTTTGGTGCCGCAGTTGGCGAACTATCCGAAAAGCTCACTACCGAAGCAGCTCGACTAGGGGAAATTCGCGAGAAAGTAACCGCAGAGATTACCGACTTGCAAACACTGCACAATTTAGAAGTTGGGGAAAATACATTTACCGAACTCCTGACTAATTATGAGACTAGTACCAAAGCCTTTGGTGAAGAATTGAGTCAAAGACAAGAAGCCTACGAACTCGCAGTTCAAACTAAAGCTAAAACCTGGCAAAAAGAACAAGAGCAGCACGACAGCACTTTCAAAGAGCGCGGCGAACTCGATCGCAAAAATAGCCAGCGGGAAGTTCAAGAACACAAGTATAATTTGGATCTAGCCCGCAAGCTCGATCGAGAACAACACGAACAAGCCCAACTAGACTTGGTAAGAGAACTCGCAGAGACAAAAGAGGCTTATGAGAAAGCTACAACTTTACGCGAACAAGGCATCAAAGAACGAGAAAAAGTCTTCCACGAAGCCAAAGACAAAGTAGCGGCTTTCGTTCAAGATAAGGAAACAGCGATGAAAAAAGCTAAAGAAGAAGGCAAAGGCATCGCCACCTATCAAGCCAAGATTAAAGCGGATCTTTATGCCAAAGATGTCGAAGGGCAAAGTCGATCGTATGAAGGTAGTATACAGTCCTTGGAGAGTAACATCGCAGGTCAAGGCGAACGACTCAATAGTCTCTCCAAGCAACTAGAAGCCGCACTCAAACAAGTCCAAGATCTAGCTGTCAAAGCAATCGAAGGCTCTGCCAATGCCAATTCCTATCAAACTCTCAAGGAGATTACCCTAGAGCAAGCCAAATCTCAAGCCAAGACTAAGTGATTTTGGATTTTGGATTTTGGATTTTGGATTTTGGATTTTGGATTAAAATCGGGACTGCGGTGAATGTAAGTATAACTCATTGCTTTTGTAACAAATAGTCATCTCCGATTCCCTATCCCCTAGTCCCCAATCCTTAATCCCCATAGTCTCAATCCAAAATCCAAAATCCAAAATCCAAAATTTAGTTAATCCAAAATCCAAAATTCTTGTCCCCCGATGGGTGGAAATTGCTAACATGGATAGGCGTAGAGAGAGCGATCGAAATTGGGCTGCTAGTGTAGTAGTACTTGCGATCGCTTTCCCTATCGATGATTTGCCACTAATCGGATTGAGATAATGCCAGCAGCCGTACTTATTCAACATCTGTGCAAAAGCTATGGTACCGTACCAGCGGTAAAAGATGTATCTTTCCAGGTCAATCCTGGTGAAATATTTGGTTTACTCGGCCCTAATGGTGCGGGCAAAACTACCACGATTCGCTGCTTGTGTACCCTTGCAAAGCCCGATGGCGGTAAGATCGAGATTGGCGGCGTTTCCGTTCTCGAAGAGCCTCGTGCAGCCCGCAGACTACTTGGTTACGTCGCCCAAGAAGTTGCCCTTGACAAGATGCTCACGGGGAGGGAATTGCTCGAACTCCAAGCCGCACTGTATCATATTCCCAAGGTTGAGGCACGACAAAAAATTGAAGAGCTGTTAGACGTACTGGATTTACACAGCTATGCAGACAAGAAGACTGGCACCTATTCAGGTGGGTTGCAGCGGCGAATAGATCTCGCGGCGGGGCTACTCCATGCCCCTGAAGTATTGATCTTAGACGAGCCAACTGTCGGATTGGATATCGAGACTCGTCAAGTCGTCTGGAACTTCCTCCGTCAATTGCGGGAGAATGGCACGACGATCCTGATTACTAGTCATTATCTCGAAGAAGTGGACGCTTTGGCCGATCGAGTCGCCATTATCGATGCCGGAATTATTATCGCCGAAGGTACTCCCTCAGAACTAAAGCATCGCTTGGGTGGCGATCGAATTACGCTCCGTATTCGGGAGTTTACACCACTTGAAGAAGCCGAACAAGCTCAAAATTTGTTAGACTTGTTACCATTCGTACAAAAGACAAGTGTTAATACCGATCGAGGTAATTCACTGGAATTGGTAGTCACATCCGACAGTTCGGCACTGATGACAATTCAACAATCATTACAAACTGCCGGATTGCCCATCTTTGGCATCGCTCAATCCCAACCTAGTTTGGATGACGTATACTTAGCCGCCACAGGTAAAACCTTGCTAGATGCCGAATTAGCGGCTGCAAGTAGTCGAAATCTCAAAGCTGAAAAAAAACAAAGTATGCGATAGGAACATCATTGTGCGGGAGCGAGTTCAACACAAATTAGGCTTGTCGCTAATTATTGCTTCCTTATTGATGTGGGGAGCTGTATTGTTAGTCCAAATCTTACCTCTGCCACTCGCCCAAAAAAGCCTAATTTCGGCTGGATTAATCCTCATTAGCGAAGCAATCTTCTGGTTGGGTATACTACTATCGGGTAAAGAACTCGCCCATCGCTACCGACAAAAATTAAATCCTTACTACTGGTGGCAAAAAGTAGGCAAGAAACGAAAATAGTTACCCACTCTCATCTTCATCCTCCCTCACAATGAGCAGCACCATCGACACAGCCCAATCCCTCTCCAGTTTGCCATCTAGCGAACGGAATCCATCCCGTCAACCATTTCCATCAAATCAAATTGCCGACTTTATCCAAGAAACCTTAGCCCTTACCAAACGACTATTTATCCAACTCCAACGCCGCCCAGCTACCCTCGTTGCTGGTGTCATCCAACCATTGATGTGGTTGATCTTATTTGGGGCATTGTTCCAAAATGCTCCCGAAGGAATGATGGGTAAAGACTTGAACTACGGCCAATTTTTGGGTGCGGGGGTAATTGTATTTACCGCCTTTGCTGGAGCCTTGAATGCTGGATTGCCTGTGATGTTCGATCGAGAATTTGGTTTTCTCAACCGCTTACTCGTCGCACCATTGGCATCACGCTACTCGATCGTCGCCGCATCAGCAATTTATATTGTCGCACAGAGTCTGATCCAAACTGCGGCAATTATCGGTGTAAGTACACTCATGGGTACATCCTTACCCAATGTAGCTGGATTGGCAATTATCGCCCTAATTATCTTGCTCCTAGTACTGGGCGTAACAGCCTTGAGCCTGGGCTTAACCTTTGCATTGCCAGGGCATATCGAACTGATTGCGGTGATTTTTGTCACCAATCTACCCCTATTATTCGCTAGCACCGCCCTAGCTCCCCTAGCATTCATGCCGCACTGGTTGCAAGTCGTCGCCTGTCTCAATCCCCTCAGTTATGCGATCGAACCCATCCGCTACCTATATACTCATCCTGAGTGGAATCTAGCCAGCATCGTGCTTCAGACACCCTGGGCTGCTGTTTCTTTTGGCTCTGCACTGGCGATATTAGTTGGCTTTGCAGCTTTTACCCTCACAGCAGTGCAACCGCTCTTAAAACGCCGATTAGCCTAGTCTCAGGAACTATTATCGCCATGAGTCGGTCGTGACATTTAGCCTATTCACAAATATGCTCGGATCGATCTAACATTAATTATCATCTCCTATTCGATTGGGGCATTGGGGATTGAGGAAGTTGATGTGAATTGTTGCCCCAAATACTATCCACTAATAAATATCCCCTAATTATCATGCAAATTTCACGTATTCTGACTTCTACTTGTCTACTTTTAGGTTGCACCGTCGCCCTAGTTCCCTCGATTACCCTCGCTCAATCTGTCGGCGGTGGAGATCAACGAGATCCCTTTAATCGCGCTCAAAATGGCGATGCGTCTGGTTTGATGCAGCTAATCAACCAATCTCAACTCAACGGCAAAAATAACGATCCTAACTACGCCAATACCCAGCGGGAACAGCTAAATTCAGCAACTGATGATTTCCGCTCGCGTCAATTGCAATCTCTCCGCAAACAACGCAGTCAGAAAACAACTCCAGTCAAGCCCACTCAACCTTAGATATTTGGCTAGTTATGGGGGTTTCGGATTTAACTTCGATTAATCGTCAAAAAATCCGAAATCCGCCTCACCCCAGTTGTAGATAATATTATCCATCTATCGCAATTGTCTGTTAGTGTCTTATGAAATTATTAAATTTAGCTGGTGCAATAATTTTTGGCTTGGCTACACCTCTATTGACTCAAAGCATCGCTCCTACAGTAGCAGTAGCTGGCTCCAATCGTCCAGAGGGTACTTTTAAAGATGCAGAATGGCAGTTGAGCCTAAGTCGTCAAAATAACAGCTATCATTATCGGGGTGTCAGTCTTGATACAGGAACTTCGATCGAATTAGCTGGTGCTAAAGTATCGGGAAATGCTCAACGCCGAATTTATACCTGGAATAATGAAGGCACGAAATATCAGGTTGTATGGCAATCACAAGATCCAGATTACATTCGCGTAAAGGTTGTCAGCTCCCGTGGTAGAACCATTTTAAACCGCTTACTACGCCGCATCGAAACAGATGGAGAAGGCGGCATGTAACCCTAGGTTTTGGATTTTAATCCAAAGTCCAAAATCTCTTCTGTCATCTATTATGCCACATCGAGACAAGTGGAGAAGGCGGCATGTAGCCCCAGATTTTGAATTTTAATCCAAAATCCAAAATCTCCCTGTCATCGTTGAGTACTCAAAATACTGTAAATAAATCCAGTCGATACTGCTAGGAAAACCAGTACTAGCAGGATTCCACCTGGGAGAAAAGTAGCAACCTGAAAACCGCGCAATAGATAGAGCAAAATGCTCAAACCTAGAGCACTGCTAAAAATATAAGCGAACTTCTGAGTTAAAGACATATAATAGCGATCGGGTTGTAAATTTGAGTTGCCACTTTAATGAGTCTCGATCGATTTAATCTTACGTCTTTTACTACTCTCAGACGCATATTGCTGAGTATTTTGACATGCTTGGTGCTATTCAAGCTAATTTTCTCACTACTTGCCACCAAAGACAGACCTCAGATTCAAGGTAAATTTGAGCTATATCAAACCAATCTTGTCTTGGTAGCCTCTGAGTGGAAACCGACGGGAGAGTTTGCAGAATTAGCTCCACTCAAAACATCCTTGCTTGGTGCAGATATTCTCAAGTCATCTACTCAACAGTACAAAACCGCACGGGAGAATGATGTTCGGACGATCGGCACTCTAAATAGTATTTTAACAGATTTAAGTAAAATAGATCCTGAAGATAACAAAGTAGCCGACCTATCCCAAGCGAACCTCGTCAAACTAACGATTGAATCCGCAAGAGCAGAAATCGACAAACTCGATCTTCGCATCGGCATTTTGCAAGCAGCTAACCAGAAATCACTTGCAGCGATTGAAACTTGGAAAAAGATTCCGTCACAATCTAAATCTAAAAATATTGCAACCACGCTCATCGATATATATCAACAGCCATCACAGCTAAAAGCCGATAACGTTCCCAAAATCCAACAGACGATCGATATTAACTTTGATAGCTGGTTTCGCGATCGAGTCTACGATCGACTATATACCGACCTGGGTAAATCTGTCGAGCTAGCGAACCTAGATAAAATCGAGCAAGCAAGTGCTAAAACAGCATTTATCAAACTAGCGAGCATCTTTGCATCGAGAATAATATTTGGTTTAGGTGGTGTTGGTTTAATCATCTTTTTTGCGATTAGATTTATCATTCAACTCATCCAGAAAGCAGCAGACAGATCGATCGGCGATCTACTGCTAGAAAATATTAACACGCCATGGGAATCTCCCTGGAACTGGGAAATTGTTTGGCAAGTATTCATGGTAGGCTTCTTCTTTGTCGGTCAATTTTTATTGCCCTTCGTTTTTAGTAACCTAATTAATCCAGCTACCTTAACTACCCAGGGACAAGCAATTTATGTCTTCAGTAGCTACGCGCTAATGTCTGTATTGGGTATTGGTGTTTTATATCTATCGATTAAATCGTATCTACCACTTTCTGAAGATTGGTTTAAATTCAACTGGAAATCTAATTGGTTGTTGTGGGGGATTGGCGGCTTTTTAGTTGCCACGCCGATCGTCATTGTGGTATCACTATTGAACGAACAAATTTGGCAAGGGAAAGGTGGTAGTAATCCCTTACTTCAAATAGTCCTAGAGGGCAAAAATCCGATCGCCTTACTGCTATTTTTCCTCACAGCAGCAGTCGCAGCACCCCTATTTGAGGAATTCATGTTTCGAGGATTTCTGCTACCTTCCTTGACTCGCTATGTACCTGTGTGGGCAGCGATCGGTATTAGTAGTCTCATCTTTGGAGTAGCCCATCTGAGTTTATCAGAAATCATACCATTAACTACTCTAGGTATCATCCTCGGCGTAGTTTATACCCGTACTCGCAATTTACTCGCCTCGATGTTGTTGCATAGTCTCTGGAATAGCAGTACTTTAATTAGTCTATTTATCTTGGGAAGTGGCAATTAAATTAATTGAGGATTGAGTTATTAGCCAGCAAGGGTGGCAAAGCCTCTGCCTGCGCAAAAGCCTTGCCGTTGGGATTGCATTCGCGTAGCGTCTGCCTACTCCCTTTCCGCTCAAAGACTATAGATTAGCCTTTTCTTTATGCCCTCTGCGCTCTCTGCGCCTCTGCGGTTCAAAAAAAGAGATCGGGCAAGTAATAGGGTGAAAGTATTATCTATATTCTTACTGCGGGAAGGGAGTACCATCAGGTGGTAGGATCCAAAATGCTCCTGATGGCGTGAAAACCGCTCTCAAACTTTAGAGTCGAAAATGCCATAATAGAAGCAGTATTTGTATATCCACAAATTTGGCTGTATATGAACCCTTCAGAGCAATTCCCCATCCGCTCCTATAGCCAGGAAGATGTCCAACAGATTCTTAACCTTGCTTTAGCGCAGCATCCGACTACAGATACCGAGCTGTCTTACGCTCAGTTATTAGAAATCGCTGATGAGTTAAGAATTCCGGCTGAATCACTCAAACTTGCGGAAAATAAGTGGCTCACTCATCAAGGGCTAAGTGAAAAACGTCACGAATTTGACGAGCACCGGAAATCGAAGCTGAATAATAAGTTAGGTAGATATATCATTATCAACGTTTGTTTGGTAGCATTAAACGCACTTATGGGAGGATTTGGGATACCTTGGTCGTTGTATGTGATGATTTTTTGGGGGATGGGTGTTGGTTTGGATGCGTGGAAATTATTTTATCAACGCCAGGGGCAAGCATACGATAAAGCGTTCCAAAATTGGGAACGCAAACAAAAGATTCAAAAATCGATTACTGGTGTAATTGACAAAGCATACGACATGTCTGTTCAAAGTTGGGAACGCAAATAAAAGACTAACTTATCAATTACTGTGGTTATTGATAAGTTAGCTTGGCAGCAAGTAATCCCCTGTCAGTTGCTCGATCGAGTAAAGGATTTTTTTCCAATAGAAGTCGCTATAATGGTCGTCTGAGACTTAGATTATCGATCGATATGGGAATCCAAATTAGTACCAAAAATAGGCGATGGCAGCCTTGGTTATTATTATTGCTATGGATTGTGCTTGGTGCTGGTTTACGACTGACTAATCTGGATGGTAAACCACCTTGGACTGATGAATTTGCTACATTAGTATTGAGTTTGGGTAATAGTTTTAAATCTATTCCGATCGATCGAGTAGTCAGTTTTCAGGAGTTGCTCACCCTCTTAATTCCTCATCCTACCTCAACTGTGAGCGATGTGGTAGAGCGAGTACTTGCTGAAGATCATCACCCTCCCACTTATTTTGTCTTGGCACATCTCTGGATGAAGCTATTTCCGAATGATGATGGATTGGTTAATTTGTGGGCGGCTAGAGCTTTACCTGCACTATTTGGGATCTTGACAATTCCAGTTATCTATATTTGTAGTTATTTTACCTTTCGTTGGCATAGCCTCCGCTTTGCGGAATCGACCCTAATTGCCAACTTAACAGCAGCAATTCTGGCTTTATCACCCTACGGAGTATTTATATCTCAAGAAGCACGTCATTATAGTTTAGCTATCCTGTGGATTACGATTTCTATTAGTTGTCTGGCGGTTGCTTGTCAGTATCTCGCCAAACAACAAAAATTACCCATTCCCCTCACGATTGGCTGGATAATCGTCAACAATTTGGGGATGGCGACACACTCTTTCTTTATCTTTGCACTCGCCGCCCAAACCTTAGCATTAGGTTTATTTATCGTCTGGCAAATCCGTCAACTTGAGCCGCAACCTAGCTCTATCCTGGCAAAATTCACAGCAGCGAGGAATATCTTACTTCAGCCCTGTTGGTACCGATTGTACGCGACGATGTTGGGTACCGCCGTTGGTGTAGGGATCTGCTTTTGGTTGCTCTCTCGCTCTTACGATCCTACGATGACAGAGTGGATAAGATATAAAGTCAATAATCCGCTTCAACTATTTAATCCTCTATTTCAAATCCTGGGGGCATTGGTACCCATGATGTCACTGCTCGGCATCGAAATGGTAGAATCGCCGATCGTCCTCATCATATCAGCGATCGTGATGCTGGTATTCTTTGTCTGGGCAGTCCCCATGCTAAAACGGGGCATCCAACAACAATGGAGTCAGCCAGATACACAAATTGGTACGATTGCGATTGTTTGTTTTGGGGCGAGTGCGCTGGGGTTGTATTTAACTGTACCCCTACTGACTGGGATGGATATTACCCGTGGTGCTCGGTATCACTTCGTTTATTTTCCAGGGACGATGATGCTGATTGGTTTAGCATTAGCTAGCTGTTGGCAGATACCTTCTATCGCCAAATGGGTATCGGGAAAACAAGCCGTTACTATTGTGCTCGTGATGGCTTTAGTCAGTGGTGCTGTCGTCGCCAATAACTATGGCTATCGTAAATATTATCGCCCAAATCAACTCGCACAGACGATCGCCAAATCTTTCCCCAAGTCGGTTTTGATTGCGACTACTCACAATAGCTTGGTACAAGTCGGGGAAATGATGGGTTTGGCTAGGGAAATGCGCCATATCGATGGCGTGAAACAAACCCAGTTCTTGTTTGCACATCAACCCCATAAGCTATGTGAGGGCAAGTGTGGCTCCACAACTATTTTACGCCAAACCCTCGATCGCATTTTGCGACCGATCGATTTATGGCTGATAAACTTTCACGCACCGCTCGATTTACCTGAGACTTGCAATCAAGATGAACTTGTGACTGGGGGAGTTATCGGCTATAACTATCGACTATATCATTGTCAGCCGATCGAGGATATCGATTGATTTTGGATTTTGGATTTTGGATTAATCCAAAATTCCTCAAAAAGCAATAACCCCAACTTCTCTCTAGAAGTCGGGATTATATTCAAGTGCAAAGAAATATTAAAGACCAGTGATAAAACCGACGATACCGTGTCCAGTGAGAACTTCTTGAATCAATAGAGCTACAAATCCGAGCATTGCCATGCGACCATTGAGTAATTCTGCATACTCAGTCCAACCAGCCTGAGGGCCATCAGTAACGTACATTTTAGGCTCGATGGCGAAGTTATTTTCTTTACCGTCGTTGTCGATGAAGGTTCTTGCTTTAGCTACAGGTGCTGATGTTGGTGTTTGCATGGCTTTAGTTAAATGTTTGTTTCCTTATGTAAACTAATATAACAATAACTTTACACAAATGCAAGGATTCTTTACAAATTATTTTGAGGGGTAGGAGGGTAAGAGGGTATTAGATTTTCCCCAGTCTCCCAGTCTCCCCCTCTCCCAGTCCCCCAGTCCCCCAGTCCCCCAGTCTCCCAGTCTCCCCCTCTCCTACCTCTGCACCGCCTCCTGACGACCCAATCCGATATAGTCTTGTAAAGCCTTCACATCTAGGGGTTGTGACTGGAGGGACTTGATGGCGGCGGCGGTGGCTTTGGCTCCGGCGATCGTCGTGATGGTCGGAATCTTGTAGACTAGAGCCGTGCGGCGAATTAGACGACCATCAGCTTGAGCTTCTTCGCCGGATGGGGTATTGATGATGAGTTGAATCTGACCGTTTTTGATAATATCGAGGACATTGGGACGACCTTCGTGGAGTTTGAGGACTGATTCGACGTTGAGACCATGTTCCTGCAATACTTTCTGGGTACCAGATGTGGCGATAATTTGGAAGCCAAGGGCGATAAAATCCCTGACGATCGGTACTAATGCTAGTTTATCGCGATCGTTGGTCGAGACAAATACTTTTCCAGTGAGGGGCAATATTTGACCCGCTCCGAGTTCGGCTTTGGCATAGGCGCGACCAAATTCTACATCTATCCCCATTACTTCACCTGTAGAGCGCATTTCTGGGCCGAGAATGGGGTCTGTACCAGGAAAACGTTCAAAGGGTAAGACGGCTTCTTTGACGGCGATGTGGGTGGGAATTACTTCCTCTGTATAGTTTAATTCGGCGAGGGTTTCGCCAGACATGATGCGTGCGGCGTATGCGGCTAAGGGTACGCCTGTGGCTTTGGCGACAAAGGGGACGGTGCGGGAAGCACGGGGATTGGCTTCGATGATGAATACTTGTTCGCCCTGTACGGCAAATTGGATATTCATCAAGCCGATGACTTTGAGGGATTGCGCTAATTGTACCGTCCAATCGCGAATGATGGCGAGTGTTGCTTCGGAGAGCGAGACAGATGGGAGCGAACAGGCGGAATCCCCAGAGTGAATTCCGGCTTGCTCGATATGCTCCATAATTCCGCCGATGACCACTTTACCAGATGCGTCGGCGATCGCGTCTACATCGACCTCTACGGCATTCTCTAGGAACTTATCGATCAGAATGGGGCGATCGGGTTCTACCAGCACTGCATAGGTCATATACCGTTCCAGATCGGGATCGGAATAGACGATTTCCATCGCTCGTCCGCCTAATACATAAGATGGACGTACCACCACGGGATAACCAATCCGATTGGCGACATGAAGCGCGTCTTCATAATTTCGCGCCATTCCATTAGCTGGCTGCTGGATATTCAATTGGCGCAATACTAATTCAAATCTCTCCCGATCTTCTGCCATATCGATCGAATCTGGACTAGTACCCCAGATGCGGGACTGGGGGACTGGGGGACTGGGGGACTGGGTGGCTTGAAGGTCTAAGTATTCTTGAAGGGGTACAGCTAATTTTAATGGTGTTTGTCCGCCGAATTGGATGATGATACCTTCTGGGTTTTCGGCTTCGATGATATTGAGCACATCCTCTTTGGTGAGAGGTTCAAAATATAATCGATCGCTAGTATCGTAGTCGGTAGATACTGTCTCAGGATTGGAATTGACCATGATAGTCTCGAATCCTTGCGCGCTCAAAGCGTAAGCAGCATGACAGCAACAGTAATCAAATTCTATCCCTTGACCGATGCGATTTGGCCCGCCGCCGAGAATCATTACTTTGCGGCGATCGGAGGGGATGACTTCGGTCTCTTCTTCGTAGGTAGAATAGTAGTAAGGAGTCTCAGCTTCAAATTCGGCGGCGCAGGTATCGACCAATTTGTAAGCGGGAACTATACCGAGAGATTTGCGATAGGTGCGAACGATATCTTCGGTGGTTTTGGTTGCATAGGCAATCTGCCTGTCGCTAAATCCTTGACGTTTGACTGCCCATAGTTTCTGTTTGGTGAGGGATGTCAAAGGGGTAGCTTTGAGGAAGGATTCAGTTAATAGTAAGTTCTGCATTTTATCTAGGAACCAAGGGTCGATTCCCGTGAGGTCGTAGATATCTTCTAAGTCTAATCCCAATTGGAAAGCATGACGAACACTATAGATCCGTTCTGGAGTGGGAGTCCGCAGCATCGAACGGACTTGCTCGATCGAAGGTAATGTTTCATCCCGATCGCAACCCCAGCCAAATCGACCGATTTCGAGCGATCGAAGTGCCTTTTGAAAAGACTCTTGAAATGTCCGACCGATCGCCATTGCTTCACCCACAGATTTCATCTGCGTGGTGAGGGTAGAATTAGAGCCAGGAAACTTTTCAAAAGCGAACCGAGGAATCTTTGTCACCACATAATCGATCGTCGGCTCGAAGGATGCGGGAGTCTTCTTGGTAATATCATTGGGAATCTCATCGAGAGTATAACCCACCGCTAACTTTGCCGCAAATTTGGCGATCGGAAATCCCGTTGCCTTAGAAGCCAGAGCCGAACTCCGACTCACGCGAGGATTCATCTCAATCACGATAAAATCTCCCGTATCGGGATGTACCGCAAACTGAATATTAGAACCCCCCGTCTCCACCCCAATCTCACGGATGATCTTAATCGACGCATCCCGCAACCGTTGATACTCCTTATCCGTTAACGTTTGCGCTGGAGCCACCGTAATCGAATCTCCAGTATGAATCCCCATCGGGTCGATATTTTCGATCGAACAGATAATTACCACATTATCCGCCAAATCCCGCATCACTTCCAGCTCATACTCCTTCCAGCCGAGTAGAGACTGCTCGATCAAAATCTGATCCAAAGGCGACGCATCAATCCCACTTTGGGCGATTTCCTCAAATTCTTCCTGATTGTAAGCAATCCCCCCACCAGCTCCACCCAGGGTAAAGCCAGGGCGAATAATCAGCGGATAAGACCCAATCGCTTTTCCAACTTCCCGTGCCTCCACGAGCGTGCTAGCGATGCCTGATGGACAAACTGGCACCCCAATCCGCGCCATCGCCTCCTTGAATAATAAACGGTCTTCCGCCATTTCGATCGCTGCTAATTTCGCGCCAATTAGCTCGACCCCATATTTCTCCAGTACTCCATTCTTCGACAGGGTGACAGCAATATTCAGAGCCGTCTGTCCCCCCATCGTCGGGAGCATGGCATCGGGACGTTCTTTGGCGATGACCTTTTCCACAAGTTCGGGAGTCAGGGGTTCGATATAGGTGCGATCGGCCGTGTCAGGGTCGGTCATAATGGTCGCAGGATTGGAGTTGACCAAAATAACTTGATAACCTTCCTCGCGCAGAGCCTTACAAGCTTGAGTACCAGAATAGTCAAATTCACACCCTTGTCCGATGGCAATCGGCCCAGAACCCAAGAGTAAGATTTTGTGTATGTCAGTCCGGCGAGGCATAGGTTTTTAGGTGGGGAGTACAAGTTAGCCAAATCCGATCTATCTTACTAGCTCTGTGGCACCTGGAAATGTTTTTTTTGAACATCAGCCAGATTTCGACACTATTTGTGATAAATAAGTAGCGACCCTAGTTAGAATTGCGGTCTTTTGCGGGAACTATATGACTAAGGAGCACAACAGCCTTGTGAATCCACACCCAATCCGGCGAATAATTCAGGCGTTGCTGAACTAGGCGATGACTCCTAACTCCCAACCCCCAACTGTCTTGAAAAGGTGCTCTACTTGGGGAAACCCCAAGACCGCACTTTTCGCTCCCAACTCCCAACTCCCAACTCACCATGACTACTCCAGCACTAAATCAACTAGAAATCACAATCAACCAAACTCTAGCCAGTCATAGAGAAAGAATCCAGCTTCAGCAGGAGCAAATTCAATCCTTGACTCAGTTGTTAAACACTCGCCGTAACTCTAGTTTAGACACCCATTGTACGAGTGCAATGAATCGCTTGGTCGAATTACTCGATCGACACGAGCAATCTAATGGACAAGTGTACAATGTCCTCACATCGCTCAAAGACGCGAAAAGTCTCCAAAATGTGACTCTCGATGGTAAAGGCGAAATGGTCACATATCTAAACTTAGAACTAGATGAACTAGCAAAACGATTGGGAGTCCCCAAAGCTGCGAAGTTATTAACTGCTGCTCATAACAAAGTGACCTGGTTAAAACTGATGGCTACTTATCCCGATCCTGATGGTTATAAATGGCAGTTTCCAAAGATCGAATCCAAAGGTGGTTTTGGTTTCTATCACAAGAATAGCGTACAGGCGATCGGTGTCAAAGCGATCGACGTTAGTGCTGAAAAATCTACCTTAAATTAACCTAGCCGCGCCTATGTTGCCGAGATATGGATTAAAAATTAGCAAGATCGAAAAAATGGAGGAGCGTCATTTGCTCCTCCATTTTATTTATGTTTGTAACCTATTTCTTCCGATCGCCAAATCCGCTTCCCAAACCCTTCTTTTCCGACCTTTAAACCTCGCCCTCACCCCGCCGTCACCAAGGTTTCCGGCTCCCCTCTGTCTTGTCGTTTTTACGTCACGGGGTTCCCCCGTGATGTAAAAAAACGACAAGACAGAGGGGTTGGGGGTGAGGGCAAGGTTCGTAGATTGTACAAACAAAGATTTGCTTCTAATCACCAAAGTCATTGGCGGAGCCTTTCCCCTGGAGAATCGACAGTCAAATTTTGGTAATGAGTAAACAGAGATCTAAGACCCTGCTAAAGCTGGCTTATTAAAATTTAGATCTTCTTTACCAGTTTCACGAGCAATGATGCGGCGAAATTCTTCACCGTCAATTGTTTCGCGTTCGAGTAATAAATCTGTCAACAAATGAACTAATTCCTGATTTTCTTGGAGAATCGTTAGTGCCTTCTGATGCCCAGCCTTGACTAATTCGCGGATTTGACGATCGATCTTCGCCGCCACTTCTTCAGAATACTCACCCCGATCTGAGTCTAGAGAAAGTTGTCCCAAACTAGACATCCCAAATCGAGTCACCATATTCCGCGCCGTGCGAGTCACCGATTCGATGTCAGCACTGGCACCATCCGTCACCTCATCACTCCCGAAGATAGTTTCCTCAGCGGCGCGTCCCCCCATCGTCATGGCAATGTTTGCCAAAAATTCGGCACGAGAGACCATACCTGCCTCTTCCTTGGGCAGATACCAGGCAGAACCCATCGATTGACCGCGAGGGAGGATCGTCACTTTTTGCAGGGGGTCATAGCCCAGTATGGCACCAACGAGCGCATGTCCGATCTCATGATAAGCAACCAATCGGCGAAATTTGCCATCGGCGAGAGAACGACCTTCCATCCCGGCGACGACACGATCGATCGCGTCGTTGATTTCCGCCATCGTGATGGCATCTTTCCGTCGTCGAGCGGTAAAAATTGCCGCTTCATTCATCAGGTTCGCTAGATCCGCACCTGTAAATCCAGGTGTGCGGCGGGCAATGACTTCTAAATCGACTTCAGGATCGACTTTTTTATTGCGGGAATGAACTGTCAGAATTGCCAATCGACCTTTCCGATCTGGGGGATCTACCTGTACTTGTCGATCGAATCGTCCTGGGCGGAGTAGGGCGGCATCTAGCACATCAGCGCGGTTGGTGGCGGCGATGACGATTACACCGTTATTGCCCTCAAATCCGTCCATCTCGGTCAGTAATTGGTTGAGCGTCTGTTCCCGCTCGTCACTGCCCCCACCCATGCCTACGCCGCGCTGACGACCCACTGCATCGATTTCATCGATGAAGATCAGACATGGGGCATTCTCTTTAGCTTTTTTGAATAAATCGCGGACGCGAGATGCACCCACCCCGACAAACATCTCGACAAATTCCGAACCAGAGATACTAAAAAATGGTACGCCTGCTTCTCCGGCGATCGCTTTTGCCATCAGAGTCTTACCCGTTCCTGGTGCGCCAACTAGCAATACCCCTTTAGGAATTTTGGCACCGACAGATGTAAACCGCTCTGGTTGTTGGAGAAAAGTCACCACTTCTTGGAGTTCTTCCTTGGCTTCTTCGATTCCCGCCACATCATCGAACATCACGCCAGTTTTTGCCTGCATCTGAAACCGAGCGCGGGATTTGCCAAAACTGAGAGCTTGTCCAGAGGAAGCACTCGATCGCCGAATAATAGCTGATAAAATCGTTACTACGAAGATGATTAGCAGCAAATTACCCAAGATCGCAAAAATTGCATTCTTGTCAGCGGATCTCTGCTGGCTCACTTCGATTCCTTTGGTATTGAGCCGACTGTATAGCTCTGAGTTGTCATCCAACAACACTACTTCTTTATTCCGAGACTTATTGGCTGCCGTGGTATCGGTGAGGGTGATTTTTGCTACTTTAGTTACTGGATCTACTTCTACCTTTGTCACCGCTCCTTTGTCAATTTCTTTTAGTAGCTCTCCATAGTTGAGCGTGTTTGGATCGGGTTTTGCCATCGCTGGAGTACCCCAGACGACACCCAGAACGATCGGCAATCCAGCCGCCAATTGCCATAATGACTTGGAAAAACGCTTTGATTCGATCTGCTGGGAACGTTTACGCATGGTAAGGGATGAGGGCTGAGGGGTGAAGGGCTTGCACTGTTCTTTGTAGCGTCTGCCTTAGCAGAGCGTAGCCGTTGACGCTCACACCTGCCGTAGGAACAGTGTGAGGGCGAATTGGATGTCAGATTAGTTTTTTTAGGATCGGCTCACTTCCTATTATTGCCAAATCCGATCCGGTAATCAACATTTGGTGTACAGGATAAGCGAAAAGTCAGTTTTGTTACCCGTAGTTCTAGAGATCCCCCTAGCCCTCCTATTTGAATTGCGGCGTAAGTTGTTTACCCCTCCCCAGCCCTCCCCTTGCCAAGGGGAGGGAGCAAGAGCTACCCCTTGGCAAGGGGGGGTTGGGGGGGTCCTCTAGGGTATGCGTATTAAAAATAACTTTTCAAACATCCTCTCAGGGATTAGGGATGAGTTTAAGCAACTGGCTTTACACCTGCTTTGACTACCGTGCTGGGAGTTTTGGGGAGAGGAGAAATTTGCTTGACTTCGGTATTGAGTTTGACAAAGTAGAGTTCGATGTTGAGATCTGGATATCGATCGCGAATTGCCCAATAAGCTCGGCTGAGATACTCGGTGTGGGTAGTTAGTTCGAGTTCGGGACTAGTTGCTAGATTGGGGTCAATTTTGTACTCGTAGACAGAGCAATCTTCATGATCGAGGATCATCACCTTTTTGATTTGGTGCAGTCGATAGGAGATATCCAACTGATCCCAAAAGGCTTCTGCATCATACTGGTGGGGTAATCCACTCAGAGCGAGGGAGGCTCCCGCTAGGGCAACAAAATCATATTGTCCACCCAGATTTTGCAACGACAGAAAATAGCGTTCGGCTTCTAAAATCCGATAGTCAATACAACTGAGCACCAATGCCTTGGGGACTTTTTTTTCGGCTCGCGCGATCGCTGGATCGATTAGACTGGCTGTAGTCATGACTCCCGCACCTACAATATAACGGAGAAATTGACGGCGATTCGCGATCGGCGATGTCGTGAGATTGTCTCTGGGCGAAAGCTTCTCTGCGAGAGAATCGCACTGAGAACACTGACAACTATCCGGCATATTATTTTGCTCTATTTAGAAAATATCGACTGTGGGAATTACAGCGATTCGGCTCGTAGCCAACAGTCTATCAGAAAAGCCCCAACGGTCGCAGGAACGATCGGCGTTTTTGGGGTGAAAATTTATGACAATCTGTAGGGATCGTTCGCGTTGGCGTAGCCTCTGCCTCCGCAGAAGCGTGGGCTTTGCCCAATCGGTCGATTCGGTTCGGTACTGGTGAAACCTGCCTAGTTTTTGGAGCTAATCGATGCTTCGATCGCTTTGGATTGGATCCACACCGATTTTGTCGATTTATCCATAAAAAAATATCATTTATTTTGCAAATTGAGTATCCATGACTTATCGATCGAAAGATGTTCGATCGCCCCTAATTTAGTTATGGAATATACCAGCAGTACTTACAAAAGATTAGTCTCCATTAGAGATCGTTATGACAAAAGTGACGATCGATTAGCCGATCGAATTGAATCCTGAAATAGACATTAAATCTGATGAGATCTAGATAGTCAAAGCTTTTCGGGTAATTTGGATCGAGACTTTAAGATATTATGGGTCAAAAGACGAATTGTGTTATTTATTGCTACAAGGTATCGTAGTTGCCATGGTTACTCAACGAAATACTATTACGCAACAGCAATTGTAAATAAGTTGACAACCAAGATTCTATTTACTTACCGGAAAACAACAGCTATGTCTAATCCAATCCTAAATTTTTGTTCCGTAGTTACCGCTTTGACTGCTTTGAGCGTACTTAATATCTCTTCTGCTAATGCACTTTCGCAAGCAAAACAGGTTAGCGGAGACGTTCGTGCTAACGTCTCCGCCGAGCCTCGCGGTCTGAACCGGAGTTTTGAAACAGACGCGAATGCTAATGCGAGCGGTTCCAAAAGTGTTACGATCAAAACTAACGCAGGTCTGACCTCCACTCCTTTATCAGCGGGAACAAATGCAGAGGCATCTAGTCAAGCTGGTAATAAGTTAAAAGGAAGTGCTAGTACAGTTAATAACCTGAACGCAGCAGGTACTGGGCCAACAGATTTGAAAGTAAATGCGAGTAATGAAACGAAGGCTCAAGTAAGTGGTGCCAAAAATGGTGTTGTTAATGCTGGTTCGAGTTCGAGCTTGAACTCTCGCACTGGTGGTTATGCGGGTGGTTATGCCAATTTCTCGGGGATGAGATAATAGTTTCAAGAGAGCTTCTATCGATTAAGAATCTGTATGACAAGAAGATTTTAACATCGGCTAGAAAACACATCCAAGGGCTACATCCAAGAAGCCCTCGGATGTAGCATAATTCTGTTGGCGTAGCCTCTGCCTGCGACTCCCGCGCTTTAAGTCCATAGTCTAGTGCTGACCGATCGATCTTCTTCGTTTCCTACTGGCCAGAATTGCCAGTAAAATGGGATCGATCGAATTCTTGTCAGATATATAGTGAAGCGAAAATCTTTAGCCATCGCTACTCCAGTCGGTAGCTTCAAAGGAGCCTTTGCTCACGGAGTCTTGACAGCACTCGAACAAGCTGGCATCGTCGCTGATGCTTATGCCGCCGCATCTTCATCTGTCATCCCCGCTAGCTGGGCGGCAATTGGTCGAGCGAAGGATTTAGGCGTAGACTATTGGTTGGCAGGTTTAGCCGCCTTACAGGAGCCTCAACCAAGCATGAGTAAGATCGTGCAGCGGGGAATTCGGGTATTTAGCAAGCAGCTCCGACAACAGCTATATCAACCTCAGACTCCCACGCTATACATCGCCACTAATGCTGTAATTCATCCCGCAGCAGCCGCCGAAACTCAGAGTCATCACGCCATCGATTTGGGCAAACGCTTACTTCTCGCCTCAGTCCAAAAAGATCGGCGCTGGGTAGATGAAAATCTCCGCTTCACCCTATTTAGCACCCACCACGATCAACCGCACCTATCGATTACCCCCAATAGTTTTCCCGCTGTCGCCTATGCCTCCTCGCGAATCATGCACGCTTGGGAGCTTCCGGCTTGGATCGATGGCAAACCTTATGTAGATGCCGCTTATACTTGTCTATGTCCGGCGATGGCAATGGGCGCAGCCGGATACGAACAAACGATCGCGATTTCCAATGAACCCGGTATCCTGTATCAGGATATGTTTCATATCGATCGCGTTCCCAGTCATCATCACGAACGACCCATCCATATTATCCGCCCCGATATCCATCTCAAACAACTAGGTGTAGACTTTACCAAAGCTACTCCAGATGGCTTAATCTCAGTGTATCAACATGGACGACTCAAAGGAGCCGAATTTCTCCATCAGTGGCAAGGATAGATTAGTTAAATTGACTACTAATATCGATCCAGATCTGCGCTTAGAATAGAGTATATGAATATAGTTATCCAAGTATTGACAGAAATACTCATCGTCATTGGTGGATCCAGGTTGGTAGGTTGGGGATTCCGGGCGATTAAGCAACCCTTAGTCATTGGTGAAATTGTCGCTGGTATAGCTCTTGGGCCATCTTTACTGGGCTGGGTAGCACCAGATCTAGCTAGCTCTTTATTTCCAGTCGCGACGATTCCTTTTCTAAACGTTTTGTCTCAGATTGGCTTGATTTTTTTCATGTTTCTGATTGGGTTGGAATTAGACCCAAAATACCTACGCGGCAATCTAAAAGTTGCAGTGATAACTTCTAGCGTCAGCATTCTCGTTCCCTTCTCATTGGCGATCTTCTTAGCTGGCTTTATCCATCCGATTCTTTCCACCGATAAAGTCTCTCTGCTTGCGTTCACGCTTTTTTTGGGTGCGGCGATGTCGATTACCGCATTTCCCGTACTAGCCAGAATTATCACCGAAAGCAACCTCCAGAATACCCGTTTAGGTACTCTCGCTCTAACTTGTGCTGCGGTAGATGATGTTATCGCTTGGTGCTTGCTCGCTGTGGCAATTGCCGTCACCCGTACTAATAATTTTGTAGATGCACTACCTACGATCCTATTTACATTTCTCTATATTGGGGCAATGTTGACTGATTGAATTGGAAGAGGATTATCTGTTCCAAAGTACTCCAGTCGAAGCCAATCGATTGATTAGTCAACGACTAGCACGGTTGAATGAGATCGTTGATACGATCGAACCAATGGAGATGAGATCTATCATCCACCCGATCGTCCAAATTGGCTATAGAGTCGCTCAAAAAACGGCGGCAATTGCGGCACTCGATCGCACAGATCTCGTGCTCCTGGGTTGGCATCGCGCCACCCTAATTCAAAATCGCCTAGGAGGTAGAGTCGCTCAGATGCTCAAGAATACCCCCGCCGATGTCGCTGTATTTATCGATGCTCATGGTGATGCTCCCACAGATGGCAGGATTCTCGCCTACCCTACCCTATTTGTACCCTATACAGGCAATAGCCATGACGATTTGGCTGTCGAAATAGCCTTGAGAATGCTGTGGAATGACTCTCGCAGACAGCTCAAGCTAGTTCAAATTGTCTCACCCACAACTAAAATGATGAAATTTAGTGCTGAAGTGAGTAGGTTACTAAACGATTTGCCCAATCAGATTAGTTCGAGAGTGGAGGTAAGCTCGATCGACGCAACCGATCCGATCGTTACGATCGGCGAATTTTCAACAACTGTAGACCTCACCCTAGTTGGGATCGGTCGAGGTTGGGGACATAAAAGGTCTGCTTTAGATAGTCACACCGACATGTTAGCAGTTCAATGTGGTTCCCCACTGATAATTGCCCGTCGATATAAATAATAACTGATTAGTAAGTGCTGAAAATAGATAGTAGTCTATCTATTTATCGAGCTAGATTGGTCGCAGCAGTTGGCTTGGATGAGTTGACGACGACCACTTGAAGTTGGTCTTTGGCAATTTTGAAACTATTTTCCTGAGCCACATTCGTCTGTGAATAAGGATCGAAAATGCGATTAAAATCACCGCCTATCTTTTCACTCCGCGCCTTAGCATCGTTTAGTTCCGCTTCCAGATACTGAAACTTAGCTTGTTGGGAGCAGTTGTAGGCAACTAAGTTTGCCAATGTTGCGACACCAAATACGGATAAGACTGAATAAGTCGCTAGCTTAGTCAATGCTTCCGCTCGTTGACGACGATAAGAATTAGCTCGATCGGACTTGACCCGCGATTTTCGTCTAGGGACTTTGCGCGGCGGCTGGGGAAACTGTTCTTGTGGATTGAAAGAAGGTAATGCGTTCATAAATTTAGTGTACCCAAATCGGAATTGTACTTATTTACTCCTCGTCAGATATCTACTTACTTACCCTTTCACTACAATGGTTTGGATGATAACACAAAAAAAGTAGTAGCCGAACCGACTACCACCCAATATTACCATGCTGAGAGTTAAATTGTTCAATTATCAGCAATTAGTATCAGCTTATTGCGTAATTACTACTAATTTGGCGAGCTTATTTATACAGTTGGGTCGCAAGGCGCAACGCAAAGAATCCTGGAACTAGGGCAACGGCTAAAGCTACAAAGACTTGGGTATCTGACACAGGTTGATTCCTCCAACAAGGGTTTTATCTACTCACAGTCTGCGCTAATTCTGGCATGGCGCGGGCAGACTGTAACAAAATTTAGGGAGTGGGGAC
>JANOPX010000357.1:0-15307 GCA_031422115.1 Chamaesiphon sp. VAR_4_metabat_408
TTTGTTTGTTGTGTGGGGGGGGGGGGGGGGGGGGGGGCGGGGGGGGGGGGGGGGGCCGGGGGGCCCGCCGGGGGGGGGGGGGGGGCGCGGGGGCCCCGGGGGCACGGGTGAGTCTAACTCACTACCAACTCAGTATTACAATCCAAAATCCAAAATCCCTGTCCCCTATTTTGCAATAGCTAACGTCTGAGAGATGGCTCGATCGAGATCGGTGACAAATTTGATGGATAATGGCAGCAACCCCGCTAATTTGTCTCGATCTTGGATCGAAATCCGCCAGATAATCGTTAAATGTCGATGGTGAGGTAAATATTGTAATACTTGCTGACAACGATCGAGATCGCTACCGAGGAAATTAACCAATAAAATGTCTACATCAGGTGAAGTGCAAGCTGTCAGGGCAATTTGAATATCCTCAACACAGGCAGGATCTACCACGATACATTTGGCAATCTGTCCGCCTCCCTGAGCGATACCATCCAACATCGCCAACGCCAAGCCATTCCCACTACAAAGGATACTGATATTTCCCGATCCAGTAAACAATGGCGATAATACCTTGGAACGTTTTTCCACAGTAGGGCGCATGGATACACCCCAGCTCTCACCAGCACCATAGACCGATCCAGGCAAATTGCCACCTACATCGAGCACCTCCCACTGAATCGAATGTGGATGTCGCCCTACAGCATGAGGATTGACACTAATTTTGCCATCTAGTGCCATCACGCGATCATTGCGATCGACACCCAAAGGATTGATTTCGATTAAGTCCAAATCTTGGGACTGCATCAAACGATACATCTTTTCGATAATATCACTGACAGCCAACATTAGATCGCCTTCGAGTCCCATTTTCAATGCGAGCCGACGAGCATAAAAAGAAGAAAACTCTTCATAAACCACCACCTGCTGAATGCGATCGATCGCCGAATTAATATTCATCCCACCAGCGATCGATCCCAATAGTACCGGACGACAAGCCAATCTGTCGATGCCAATTGCCAGATAAAATTCTTGACTGGTATTATATTTAGCCTCAGCTAGCAATACTTGGGGATATTCACCCAAAATCGGTAGATTAAAGATAGTCCGAGCTGCGGCGATCGCATCGATGGTATTTTCAACAAATCTCACCCCACCAGCTTTACCCCGATTGCCCACACTTACTTGAGATTTTAACACTACTGGGTAGGGAATCCGTAACGCTTTAAGATCTGTAGGTCGATCGATTCGCTGAGAGGGTAATACCGGAATCCCGATTTGTCTAAATAATTCTTTGGCTTGGTATTCTAGTAAATCCATGTAGAGATTTGGGAGTTTGGGGTTGGGAGAATAGGGGATAACTAACTGTGGAGATTTTACCCCGCCTTTGTGGAGAGTTGGGAATTTGGGGTGGGAAGAATAGGGGATAGCTCTTTTCACTCCCAACTCCCAACCCCCCACTCCCAACTCCTAACTATTTTAATCTTTAGCTGGTGGTTCCACACTAAACTCTCCAGTCGGACTAACTCTCACCTTACCACCAAGTGCAGCGATTTCGGCGATCGCCCGCTTAGTCACAGCGTCATCTATTGCCGAACTTAGTACCATATTCCAAGCATCGAATTGAGCTTGTTTGCTATTGGGATTGCGGGCAAGATAATTTGCTGTATCTTGAGAGAGTTTGGCGACATTTTGACCTTCTGGGGTTGGGTATTGCCTCGCCCAGTTACTCGCCATTTGCATCGAGTTCCGCGCCTCACTCGCTTTGCCCAAGAATAGCAATTCATCAACAGCCTTGAGCCTCCAAATATAATAACCGCGATCGGGCACTCGTGGCGACAATGATTTCAATCCCTTATTCATCAACGCAACAGATCTCTCTGGTTGTCCAGCATAAAGTGTACCAGTATTCGAGAGATAATAATAAGCATCAAGGAAACGGGGGTCTCGATCGAGGATCAGATCGAAATAACTCATCGCTGCCCCATAACCAGCCTGCTGACGGAGATCGCCATCACCAAAATATTGTAGATAACTCAGAAAATACCAATCAGCAATGAGGTTATCAAAGCCAAAAGTAGGTAAACTTTTTACCAGTGAAAGTTGAACCTTGGCTTTAGCTTCCTGTCGCTGTAGATCGGCTGGGGTTAAATGTTGAGTTGGTTGCTTGAGTCTTGCTAATTGAGGTGCTTGAAGATAAGATATTATTGTAAATATCCCACAGATAGAACCAATCGATGCTAAGAGTGGTAGATCGATCGACGATAATTTAGCCTTCAATCCTGCTAATGAAGCAGTTGGTATAGATACTGACATAAATTGGTTAAATTTGACACAACATGATAGTTAACACCCGAAAGTTGGTAACTTAGAGAAATAGCTTCGATACCTGTCGATCGGCACAGCACACCACAAATCTCAGGGAGTACAGTAAACAAATGGAACAATCTAAAGCAACTAAAGCAAAAAAAGCCCAAAAAGTCGTCGTCATCCTCTCTGGGATTGCCTTCCTCGGTTCGAGCGTCGCTGGAATAGGTGGGTTGATTGCCAGTTCCCTCCAAGAACCCACAGCCAAAGAAAATCCTGCCCAATCTCAGAATGCCCAACTTAATGCCCAAGAGAAAGGTTTCCTCGCAGTTTTGCAGCGCGAACCCAAAAATCCCACCGCAATCCGTGGGCTAGGCGAGATTATTGAGATGCGGATGCAGCAAGGTGACGTTCCTGGTACCAGAGCTACCCTTGTCGAACTCATCAAGATCGATCCCACCAACCAAAAGTACAAAGAATTTCTCGCTGCGATCGATAAACAGATCGCAGATACCAAAAAAGTGGGTACTCTAAAACCAACCGAGCCAACGCAACCAACTAAATCATCCAAGTAGTTGCTGGTGAAGGGTTTATTCATTACCCATCAACTCTTTCTATGAAAGTCGTTCTCTTAGCAGGTGGTTTAGGTACACGGCTCACCGAAGAAACTGAAATTCGTCCTAAACCAATGGTTGAAATCGGCGGTCGTCCAATTCTTTGGCATATTATGAAACACTATGCCCACTATGGGTTTCAAGAGTTTTTAGTGGCATTGGGTTATAAGGGCGAATATATAAAACGCTATTTTATGGACTATTACGCCCTCAATGGGAGTATGACCTTAGATTTAGCTACAGGTTCGGTTCAACCTCAAGTCAAAGAATGCGAAGACTGGAAACTTCATCTATTAGATACCGGAGTCCAAACCCATACTGGTGGCAGACTAAAACGTTTAGAGTCTTATCTTAGCGGTGAGACATTCATGATCACCTATGGAGATGGTGTCAGTAATATCGATCTTCAACGATTGTTAGAATTCCACAAATCCAGCGGTAAATTAGTAACAGTTAGTGCCGTACGTCCGCCTGCAAGATTTGGTGGATTAGTTTTAGAAGGCGATTTAGTCTCTAATTTCACCGAAAAGCCTCAAGCAGGCGAAGGTTGGATTAATGGTGGATTCCTCGTCATGGAACCCCAGGTTTTTAAATACTTAAATAATGATAGTAGTGCCTTAGAAGTTGAATTATTGGAGCGATTAGCCGTTGATGGACAGTTGGCTGCATACCGTCACTACGACTTCTGGCAATGTATGGATACTCTCCGCGACAAATATAATTTGGAAAATTATTGGCAGAGTGGTAATCCTCCTTGGAAAATTTGGGAATAATAAGTCAGTGAGCTGGTAATACGGTTCGGTTAGTCAGTGACGGAAGCCAGCGACTAAAGTCGCGGCTAGTGATGCAAAGTCCGCCTACGCGGACTACTAGTATCAACTGCATCTGTTTAACCGTAGCTTACCGTTGGGTATAGCAACCGCCACATTGGTTAAGACACTGAGATCTCAGTCCGTGTAGGCGGACTTTGCATTACTAGCGGCGACTTCAGTCGCTGTGCTGTCTTAACAGCCAAGGCGGTTGCTGTGCAACCTGCGTACAGTAGTGAGTGAGTTGGTATTCCGTTCGAGTGGATAAGTGATGAGTCAAAATCGTAGCTTTTGGGACAATCGACCGACATTAGTAACTGGAGCGACTGGTTTACTTGGTGGCTGGTTGGTGAAACGTTTATTGAGTATGGGCGCAGACGTTGTTTGTGTCATTCGAGACTCAGTACCTCAATCGGAATTGATTCGCTCTGGATCGATCGATCGCGTGAAAGTAGTCCGTGGTGATGTCTGCGATCGAGTCTTCCTCGAAAGAGTTTTAGGCGAATATGAAATCGACACGGTGATGCACCTAGCCGCCCAAACAATCGTCGGTATTGCCAATCGGAACCCAATTTCAACCTTCGAGACAAATATCACGGGTACGTGGCAAATGCTCGAAGCCTGTCGCAATAGTCCGACAGTCAAGCAAATCGTCATGGCTTCATCAGATAAAGCCTATGGTGACTGCGATACTCTCCCTTATATCGAAACTACCCCCCTCCAAGGTTTACACCCCTACGATGTCAGTAAATCTTGTGCTGACTTAATCGCTCAAACTTACGGACATACCTACAAATTACCTGTCGCAATTACCCGCTGTGGTAACTTCTATGGCGGTGGCGATCTAAATTGGAATCGAATTATTCCTGGCACCATTCGAGCGATCCTCCAGGGCAAAGCACCAGTAATTCGCTCTGATGGTAGCTATATCCGCGACTATATCTATGTCGAAGATGGTGCAGCAGCATATACCTTGCTCGCCGAACAATTAGCTAGTAATTCGAGTTTGTATGGGCAAGCCTTTAATTTTTCTAATGAGACTCAAGTTACGGTTTTAGATTTGGTAACTAAAATTGTGAATATTATGGGTGAAGGTTTGAAGCCGATCGTCCAAAATCAAGCTAGTAATGAGATTCAACATCAATTTCTCGATGCCACTAAGGCAAAGGATATTTTAGGTTGGAAGCCTGAATTTACACTCGATCGAGGATTGGAAAAGACGATCGTCTGGTATGAGAACTTCCTTGATGCTCAACAGCAGATCCGAGAAGAACGAGCTGGCAGTGAGTTGGAATATTCAGAACTTGAGATCCTCCAATTATCTAATGCCATCCAAGAAATTGTCCACAACTAGAACTATTCATATGAGTGACCATCATTGCCGATTTTGCCAACATCCACTGCAACACACATTCGTTAATTTAGGTGGGTCGCCAATCTCTAATGATTTCTTGACGATCGAACAGCTAGACAAAGCTGAGAAATTTTATCCACTCCACACTTATGTATGCGATCGATGTTTCTTGGTTCAATTACCTGAAGTAGAATCACGAGAACATATTTTTGGGGATGGTGATTATGCTTATTTTTCTTCCTATTCAGAAAGTTGGCTCAAGCATTGCCAAGAATATACCAATTTAATGGTCGAAAGGTTTGGATTCGATCGATCTAGCCAAGTTATCGAAATTGCGAGTAATGACGGTTATTTATTACAGTATTTTCAACACCTAAATATTTCAGTCTTAGGAATCGAGCCAGCGAGTAATGTTGCCGCAGTTGCTGAAGCTAGAGGAATTCCAACTCTCACTAAATTCTTTGGTGTAGAAACAGCTACAGAATTAGTCGAGCTAGGAAAACAAGCAGATTTATTGTTGGGGAATAATGTTCTTGCTCATGTACCCGATCTGAATGATTTTGTGGCAGGAATGAAACTGCTCCTCAAGCCAGAGGGAATTATTACAATTGAATTCCCTCACTTACTACAATTGATCGCTCACAGTCAATTTGATACCATTTATCACGAGCACTTTTCTTATTTTTCATTCCTCACAGTCGAACAAGTATTCGCTGCTCATGGTTTAACCCTATTTGATGTTGAGGAATTATCTACTCATGGTGGATCTTTAAGAATCTATGGTAGACATAGCGAAAATAATGAAGCAGCAGTAACCGATCGTGTTGCTAAATTAAAAGCTAAAGAAGTAGCCGCTAAACTCGATCGAATTGATACCTACGTAGACTTCACTAAACAAGTCGAAAGCATCAAACGTCAACTACTATCATTCCTAATTAAAGCTAAAAATGAAGGTAAGTTAGTTGTCGGTTATGGGGCACCTGCTAAAGGAAACACTTTATTAAATTATTGTGGTGTTAGGACTGACTTTATTGAGTATACAGTCGATCGTAGTCCACACAAGCAGAGCTTATTTTTACCAGGTACTCATATTCCAATTCATCGTCCCGATCGAATTGCCGAGACTAAGCCAGATTATGTACTAATTCTACCCTGGAATCTGCGATCGGAAATCATCGAGCAAATGGTATATATTCGAGATTGGGGTGGTAAATTTATCGTGCCAATTCCCCATCTAGAAATTATATGAAATTTACCCCAACCAAAATTCCTGGTGCATACCTAATTGAAATTCACCCCATCACCGATGAGCGGGGCTTCTTCGCTCGTAGCTTTTGCACCGATGAATTCCAGCAACAGGGACTAAATAGCAATTTTGTTCAATGCAATGTTTCCTTTACTGCTCAAAAGGGAACAATAAGGGGAATGCACTATCAAATAGCTCCTGACACGGAAACTAAATTAGTTCGCTGTAGCAGAGGAGCTATCTATGATGTCATCCTAGATTTACGCCCCCAATCTCCTACTTTTAAACAGTGGATATCAGCGGAATTAACCGCTGATAATCATCGTATGTTTTATGTTCCTCCTGGCTGTGCTCATGGTTTACAAACCTTAGTAGATGATACCGAAGTATTCTACCAAATGGCTGGAGTGTATAAGGCTGACTCGGCTAGAGGTGTGAGGTGGAACGATCCAGCTTTTAGAATTCAAATGCCCTTAGCGGTGAGTATTGTTAATAAACGCGATCGAGATTATCCAGATTTTACTATTATTTAAGCTGATGGCAAATGTCGATCGATAAATAGATTAATATCTTCAGATAACATTAAGTCTAAACTCTCTTTGATTTTATCGATATCCCAATTCCACCACTTAATTACTAATAACTTGGATATTGCTTCATCACTAAATCTTTTCTTGAGGATCCTGCCTGGATTACCCCCAACGATTGTATATGGCTCAACATTCTTGGTAACGACAGTATTAGCAGCAACAATTGCTCCATCACCAATTGTGATTCCAGATAAAATCGTCGAATTTAGACCAATCCAGACATCATTTCCAATAATGACATCACCCTTACTCATTTTCTCTGGATATTCACTACTTCGTCCGCTAAATTCTTCAAACATTGCACCGAATGGGAAAGATGAAACCCAATCAATCGGATGATTACCGCCTAGCAAAATAGTAACATTTTCAGCTATCGAACAAAAGTTGCCAACTTTCAAAGTTGTACCCTGATGCCAATCTTTGACGATCGGCGCACCATAAGTGTACTTGCCAACTGAATACTTAGTATATCTACCAAAGTTTCGCATGTAGGGTAAGCTAAACTTGTAGATTTGTGCTTTAGCTTTCATCACATGAGATGCTTCTTCGTGACACTGCATTGCTTCGAGGGCATCAATTAAAACGTCATAAATTTCAGCAGATCGATCGCCTAAATCGATTGCTTGTCTAAAAGCATCTACTGCATCTTCAAAATTTCTAGTCGCAAAGTATACTTTTCCGGCATTATTATAAAAGTCAGAACAATCTGGATCGATAAAAATAGCTTGTCCGATTAAATCTATCGCTAATTCATAACTACTAACTTGATAATACAGATATCCTAATAAATTGAGAATCTTGCAGTTTTCTGGATCTACGTTCAGAACTTGTTGATATAAACTTTCAGCTTCAGATAATCGACCTAAATTGTGAGCGGCTAATCCGCTCTCGATTAGATTGTCTATAGATTGGCACGGCAAGCTTGTATTCATATTAGAGAGAGCTACTACTATTTCTATCTTTAATTCTTCCCAGTTTCAAGCTGTTCTTAACATTCCAGCAGTCTAATGTGCTTTTTAAGCTTGAACAGGGAACTATAGATATAAGGATAGATAGAGGTGTTCTCAATCCTCGTTAGTCCTAAAATCTTCACTAATTTCCCCGATTGAGGATTCCGATGCCAGAACAAAGTCAACTCCTCGGTCGAGACAATGTAATACCTACTGAAACTTGCAATCGAATCGATATATCAACAGCAGTTAACTTAGATGAGCGAAATCTCGATTTCTCGATTGATAATGAAAAACCCCGTATCTACTATACAAAACCATCGATTACTGAGCTAGAAGTAACTTATGCTACGGATGCGGCACGTAACGGTTGGGGAGATCGATGTTATGAGTACATCAACCGTTTTGAAGAAGCCTTTAAAGCCCACCTAGGCGTGAAATACGCGATCGCTACTTCAAGCTGTACGGGTGCCTTACATATGGGTATGGCAGCTCTGGGTATAGGATCTGGCGATGAGGTAATTTTAGCTGATACTAACTGGATTGCAACTGCTGCACCGATCGTTCATTTAGGCGCAAAACCTATATTTGTGGATATTCTAGCTGACAGTTGGTGTATCGATCCAGAGTTAGTTGAAGCAGCAATTACGCCCCAGACAAAGGCAATCATTGCGGTTCATTTGTATGGTAATTTGTGCGATATGGATCGACTGCTTGCTATCGGGGAAAAACATGGAATTCCAGTAATCGAAGACTCAGCGGAAGCAATTGGCTCGATCTATCATGGTAAGAGAGCTGGTAGCATGGGCAAATTTGGAAGCTTCTCTTTTCATGGTACTAAGACAATTACCACTGGAGAAGGTGGGATCTTCGTCACTAATGATGCCAATCTATACGAAAAGGTGCTTACTCTTTCCAATCATGGACGTGAGAGAAGTCAAACCAAACAGTTTTGGGCAGATACAATCGGTTTTAAATATAAGATGTCCAATATTCAAGCAGCGATTGGCTGCGCTCAGATCGAACGAATCGATGAGTTGATCGATCGTAAAAGAGACATCCTTAAATATTATCGCGAACGTTTAGAATGTTTACCTGGTATCTTAATGAATCCAGAATCAGTAGGAAACGTTAACGGTGCATGGATGCCTACAGCGGTATTTGGGAAGGCAACAGGAATCACTCGCGACAAAATCCAAGCTGCCCTGCGTTCTGAAAATATTGACGCACGGGTGTTCTTTCATCCTCTCTCTAGCTTGCCAATGTTTGAGGATAGAGAAAGTAACGTCAATGCTTGGGATATTCCCAATCGGGCAATTAATTTACCAAGCTTTCACGATATGACCGATCGAGAGTTGTCAATTATTGTCGATGTCATTGTCAATATAAATTAGCTAGATTATTCATATGAAATTACATTTATTAACCCAGATACAAATTGAAGAATTTCACGAGTATGGCTACTTGATAGTCAAAAATTTTTACGATCGAGAGAGAGAAATTCAACCAATTCAGTATGATATTTGGAAAATTCTTAGGATTTTGATTGACAAATATGATATTCAGATCGGTCAAAAAGATTTCGACCCAGAAAGCTTCGATCATGGCTACCAGGAACTGATCGCGGCTAATCGTAAGTATGGTGCTGAGATATATGATGCTGTGAAGCAGATTCCTGCTTTCAATCGGTTAACTAGTCTAGAAAAAAATGATTCAATATTTATACAATTGCGAGATAGATCTATACCAGCAATTGCTGGGGCTGGCTCTGGTATTCGGATTGATAATCCTAGAGAAAAAAAATATCGTTCTTTGTGGCATTATGAATATCGCGATCAATTAAGAAGTATCGATGGCATTGTATTTTGGAGTCCATTGGTGCCCATTACGATGGATCTAGGTCCCGTACAAATTTGCCCTAAATCTCATCAAGATGGGTTGCGACGCTCTTATCTCAAAGACCCTGAAAATCCTGAAAAAACTGGGGCATATGCAATGCGCTTAGAAAATGAGCCAGAATTAATCGAGAAATATGGCGTTATTGCGCCACTTACCGAAATTGGTGATTTAGTATTGATGGATTTTCTAACTTTACACTCGTCAGGTATCAATATTAGTAATAGATCTCGATGGAGTATGCAGTTTAGATATTTTAATTTTAATCATCCCAGTGGAATTCAAATTGACTGGACTGGCTGTGTCAAAAATGGAGTGCATTTAAAAGAAATTCACCCAGAGCTAGTCATAGAAAATTAATCAATTTAAAGGAGTCTAATATGATCGAATGTGCATTGACAAAAGATATCTTACAAACACCAATTTATCATTCCCAAAATAATAAGTCTGTTACTTCGCTGAGTGAAATATATCAAGGCAATACTTTAGTGTATCTCAATTATAATATCGGACATCTCCAAACAAAAGAGTTAGAAAATATTGAAGAGTATTATGATAAGCAGTATGAAATTTTCAATCAAAGTGAAGAAGATGATGTACTATATACTGTGGTAAATGGCAATAAAGTTTTCAGACAACAGCATCAAATAGAGACTTTGCTCTCTAAGGTTAAGTTTGAAGATGGCATGAAAATTTTAGACTATGGTTGCGCTAAAGGCACTGTAATGAAACGATTACTAGCACAAAAGCCCAACGTATTACCACATTTATTTGATGTGAGTAAAATGTATGCACATTTGTGGGATAGATTCTTACCATCAGATAGATATGCCTCTTATCAATTAAAGGAAGAGTGGCAAGATAGTTTCGATCTAGTTACATCTTTTTTTGCATTTGAACACACCCCAGATCCTGTCAAGGAGCTGAACAATATTAAAAATATTTTAAAGCCGGGTGGACTATTCTATTGTATTGTCCCGAATATTTTTGATAATAATGGTGATTTTATCGTAGCAGATCACGTACATCATTATAGTGAAGTATCTTTACGCTATATGTTGGCAAAAGCAGGATTTGAAACTCTAGAAATAGATACAAAATCTCATTTTGCCGCATTTATAATTGTCGGACGAAAGACTCACAACGATCGGATCGATCTCGAAATTTCTCCAGTTAGTTTGGCAGAGATAAATCAAAACTATCTAAATATGGCTGATTACTGGAATAATCTTAAATTCAGAATTCAAGATTTCGAGCAAACAGCAGATCGATCTCTAGCAGCTATCTACGGAGCTGGGGTATATGGAAACTTTATTGCTACTTGTTTGCGCGATTTCGATCGTATCAAATATTTTGTAGATCGAAATCCGCTCCTCACTGGTAAAAAAATGATGGAAAAACTCATTATACATCCTGATAAATTACCTGCTGAAATTAATACTATATATGTTGGACTCAATCCTAAAATAGCCCAAGCAGCTATTGATAGTATCGATGGATGGGAACGACAAAGTTACAAGTACTTTTTTTTGTAGGATAAAATATAAATCAGATGCTCCAAACAAATAAGACTCTATTACGAATGCCAGTAAATCGAGACAAAGGTTTGTTACTTGCCATGAGAAATGATCTTGATAGTCAAAGTATTTTGATGTCTAGAGCAAAACCAAACACTAGTGATAAAGTAGATGATTGGCTGAACAGAAGATTATCTGATGAGCACGGACTTTTTTTTATCATCGCAGATCTTGAGAGTGATTCCTGCGTAGGATTTATTCAGTTGGTAAATATAGACTTTATTAGCCGTAGAGGAGATCTGGGCATTTGGATCGATCGAGAACAGCGTAGTATGGGTTACGGACATGATGCTTTATCATTGCTAGAAAATTATGTAAGAAAAATATTTAATATTCGTAAGATTGGTTTACAAGTTCTTTCTAATAATCAAAAAGCAATCGGTTTCTATCGAAAAGCAGGGTATTATGAGATCGGCACATTACAAGAACACTTTTATATAAGTGATGATTTTCATGATGTTCTATTAATGGAAAAAAAAATATACCAATGAAAATTGTCATTTCACAACCGATGTACTTTCCTTGGGTGGGGATGTTCGAGCAAATCCGACTGTGCGATGTTTATGTGCATTATGATGATGTGCAATTTTCTAAAGGTAGTTTTACCAATCGCGTTCAAATTAAAACAATAGATGGCCCTAAATGGCTGACAGTGCCTCTAGATGGTATTAAGTTAGGTCAAGAAATTAGAGAAGTACGATTGAATAATCGTCAGAAATGGCAAGAATCTCATCTTAATATATTAAAGCAGGTATATGCTAAAGCTCCTTATCAACAAGAGATGCTAGATCTTGTTAGTTCTGTTTTTAGTCAGCCAGCTACAACGATTAGCGATCTTAGTATTAATAGTATCGCTGCGATATGTAAATACTTTGATATCGCTCAACCAGATAATTTTTTGTATTCATCAGAAATTGGTTTAATGGGCAAAAGCTCAGAGCGAGTGTTAGAAATCGTCAAGCATCTTGATGGCAGCGTCTATATTACAGGACATGGAGCAAAAAAATATTTAGACCATTTTTTATTCCAGAGTAATAACATTAAAGTAGAATACATGAATTACAACAAACAAGTGTATTCACAGTTACACGGACAATTTACACCATATGTATCTACCTTAGATTTAATTGCTAATGTTGGTAGAAGCGGAAAAGAGTTTATTAATTCGGGAACGATAAATTGGGAAAAAGTGATTATCTGAATCTGATATAATCTTGCAATCTATTGCCATGTAAATAGCAAATAATCTATAAATTAATTTTTAATACAGGAACATATTTTATGAATCTTAAAGTTAGTATTGGGATGATGATATACAATGAAGCGGAGAATATAGCTAATACAATCGAATCAGTTTTAGCTCAAGACTTTAAAAATTTTGAACTAATGATCTCTGATAATTGTTCGACAGATCGAACATTAGAAATTTGTGAGTATTACGATCGATTAGATACCAGAATTACTCTAATTAGAAATAGTGAGAACATTGGAGCTGTCGGTAATGCCAAACAACTTGCTGACAAGGCTACAGGTGAATATTTTGCGTGGGTTTCCGGGCACGATCTTTGGGATCCACAATTCTTATCTAAATCTTTGCACATATGTGAAAATGATTTATCTGTAGTTTTATGTTATCCTCGTTCGATCTGGTTCGATGGTGAACAACAAGATTTGGGTACTATTGGTAGAGGAATCGATACTAGAGGGTTGGATATGATGTCGCGGTTCCAAATGGTGCTGTGGGGAATGGGGTATGGTTGCCCGATTTATGGATTGATTCGTTCTTCAGCTTTAAAACAAACAACTTTGGGCACCAGAACGATTGCTCCAGATAATATATTCTTAAACGAGTTATCATTACTGGGTACATTTGCTTATCTTGATGAGCCTTTACAATACGTTCGCAAGTTAAAAGACTATGGTAGTTGGGACAGTTATATTCAGAAAATATTCAATCAATACTTGTCTGAATTCTCAGCTTCAGACTTATTTGGAAGAATGATTTATGAATATCTGAAAATTGTTTACAAACACGTCGATAGTCCTTATGAACGGAATATATTATTAACATCGGTAGTTAATTGCTTATTCACTAAGCATGGTGGTATTTTGTCTGCCTTAAGGAACTCTGAATTAACCCAAAAAATCAGTGATGATTGGACTAAGATTAATACCTTAGTAAATACTATTCAACAATCAGGAGGAGCAATAGATCTAATTTGGCAAGATTATCACTTCTCACCTGCTGTTGGTAGTCGCAAATTAATTACGATCGATGGCATATTCTTCCAGCTATACAGCACAGGGATCGCTCGTGTCTGGAAATCTCTATTAGAAGAGTGGGCAAATACTGAATTTGGTAGTCATCTAGTCGTACTCGATCGAGTAGGCACAGCACCTAAAATCGAAGGGATTAGTTATTATCAGATCCCTGCATATGACTATAATAACACTGATGCCGATCGAAAAATGTTGCAGCAAGTTTGTAACGATCTAAGTGCAGAGTTATTTATCTCTACTTATTATACAACACCACTAGAAACTCCTTCAGTATTCATGGGATATGACATGATTCCTGAAGTATTAGGATTCGATCTCAATCTACCGATGTGGCAAGAAAAACAACGTGCGATCGAACATGCTTCTGCTTATCTGACTATTTCAGAACATACAGCTACAGATTTAATCAAAGTCCATCCAGATATCGATCGATCTATAGTTACAGTTGCTCATTGTGGCGCACAACCTATATTTACAATCCAATCGACTGAATCGATAGATACTTTCCGTAATAAATATGGGATTAATAAACCATATTTTATCTTAATTGGTTCTAGTTTAGGTAGCTATAAGAATGGGATTTTATTCTGGCAAGCATTCAGTCAGCTAGATAATGCTGCTGACTTTGACCTAATTTGTACTGGTGCGGCTGCTTCTAATGTAGAAGAACTCAAACAATATGCACCTGATAGTAATATTTATCATCTCCAACTAGACGATCGAGAATTGAGTATCGCATATGCAGGTGCGGTTGCTCTTGTTTATCCTTCTAAGTATGAAGGATTTGGATTGCCGATAGTTGAAGCATTTTCATCTGGTTGTCCGGTAATTACTTGTCCTAATGCTTCAATTCCAGAGGTTGCTGGTGAGGCGGCTATCTATGTATTTGATGATGATATTGATGGCATGGCAGAAGCTTTGTGTGAAGTCCAAAAGCCTCAAGTTAGAGCAGCACTAATTGCCGCAGGATTGGAACAGGTGAAACAATTCTCTTGGGCTAAGATGGGTAATGTAGTTCAATCAGTTTTAATCGAACAAACTTTAACTCATCTCCAATTAGGTGATGACAACTTAATTATCTTCCCTGATTGGTCACAGGATGAGGAAGAATTAGGTGAAGAGATCGCGAATGTTTGCCATAACCTAACTCAGAATTCAGACTTCAATCGACCAACATTACTGATTGATACTAGTAATGTTGATGATTTAGAATCGGCGAATATGCTAGTCTCCAGTGTCGCGATGAATCTGATGATGAGTGCTGATATCGATATCACCGAACATCTAGAAATCGCGCTGACTGGTAAATTAGCCCCAATTCAATGGAAATCGCTATTACCGAAGCTAAACGGGCGGATTAAATTAGAGCTAGAAGATGTTTCAGCAGTTGAGTCATCTGGTGCTAATCTAATCAGTCAAATTAAATTAACTGAGGCTCCAGTCCTGGCATTAGTATAACTAATTTAGTAAAACAGCACCCGACCTACTAGATCGGGTGCTGTTTTATTGAGTCAGATTAACTAACCCTATTGGTTAATTTAACTGAGATACAAGTCGAATCTTGGGATCGTTGGCGGAGCCTCTCCACGGGAGAATCGAGTCTTGCCCTAGTTGCTGTAAGTCGCTCTCTAGCATTAATTCTACTAATTGGCGGAAGGAATATTCTGGCTGCCAATGTAATTTAGTTTGAATTTTATCG
>JANOPX010000358.1:0-1875 GCA_031422115.1 Chamaesiphon sp. VAR_4_metabat_408
AGCCGCTATGTCAGGATCATCAGCACCGATTGTCTCGCCATCGTTACTTGTCAGCCTCACCGCAACCCCCTGGTTGGTGATAATCGTTACGCTCAATACTGCCAGTGGGTTACTCGAACAGTTAGGATTAGCTAGCGAGGAGATCTTTCGCGGCGACAGGTTGCCTGTATTGCACCTTCCAGCTAGTGAGATCTCCTCAACAGATCGCGATCTCAGCTAAGATTTCACACTAAACCCTAAACCCCTAAAGCTTAAAGCCCAGAGCACCAAAGCCTAACCCCCACCCCCTAAATCCATACCGCGAGCAACTGTAATATGCATCCGCTAGCCCACCTCTCGGAACCAGAATTGATGGTCACAACATCATCTAATCTATTGCTCAACCATCGACTCAAGGTAATCGAAGACTTGTGGGAGCGAGTACTACGGGATGCCTGCGGCCAAGATTTGGTCAATCTACTCAACCAATTACGCGATCTCTGTTCGTCAGATGGCAGTGCTTCAGAGCCACTATCACAAGAAGTCCACCAACTGATCGAACAGCTAGATCTCAAGGATGCGATTCGCGCCGCCCGCGCGTTCGCCCTGTATTTTCAACTGATCAATATTGTCGAGCAACACTATGAACAGTGCGAACAGAAGCTAGCTCTCAAGTTGTCCATGCACTATTCAGAGCCGATTTCGGCTGCGACAACAACTAATCCCCCATCCGAAACATTTGCACCACTGGGCGCGGAACTACTCGAAAAAAATTGGCAAGCATCGGGCGCACCCCAAAAAGATCGCGGCACATTTACCGCTCTATTTCCACTGCTCAAAGCTGCCGGAGTGCCACCACAACAGGTACAAAGACTATTCGATGAGCTGGACATCGGTTTGGTATTTACCGCCCATCCCACGGAGATCGTGCGCCATACTATCCGCGATAAACAGCGGCGGGTGGCTCAAATTCTCGAAAAACTCGATCGAGCCGAGGAAGATATGGCTCATCTGGGGATCTCCTCTTCCTGGGAAGTAACTGAATTAGAGGGTCAATTACTCGAAGAAATTCTGCTGTGGTGGCGGACGGATGAGTTACATCAATTTAAACCGGAAGTATTGGATGAAGTAGACTATACACTTCACTACTTTGAGGAAGTTTTGTTCGATGCAATCCCCAAGCTGTCCCAACGATTGAATCTCGCACTCAAACAGTCTTTTCCCCATCTCAATCCACCCAGTAATCGCTTTTGTCGGTTTGGCTCCTGGGTTGGATCCGATCGAGATGGCAATCCGTCAGTGACTCCCAAGATCACTTGGCAGACTGCCTGCTATCAGCGCGGAATTGTCCTGAAAAAATACATTAAATCAACGCGCGGTTTAACTAATTCGCTCAGTCTTTCCCTCCATTGGAGTAACGTTTTACCAGCTTTACTAGAATCCTTAGAACAAGATAAGGCGCATTTTCCCGAAATCTATGACGAGCTAGCAATTCGCTATCGCCAAGAGCCTTATCGACTCAAACTCACCTACATTATCAAACGGCTCTCAAATACCCTCGACAGATCTCGTCAAGTAGCCGACTGGGATAGTTTGCAGTTGCCGAAAAACGAGCGAAATTTCCATACTTGCTACCACTCTGGTGCAGATTTTCTGAAGGAATTAGGCTTGATTCGCCAAAGCTTGCAACAGACTGGTTTAACTTGCCAAGCTCTGGAAACATTGATCTGTCAGGTGGAAATCTACGGCTTTAATCTCGCCCAGCTAGATATTCGCCAAGAGAGTAGTCACCATGCTGATACGATCGCCGAAATTACCAACTATCTCCAGGTATTGCCCCAATCCTATCACGACCTCTCCGAAGCCGATCGAGTCACCTGGCTGGTACAAGAACTC
>JANOPX010000359.1:0-5199 GCA_031422115.1 Chamaesiphon sp. VAR_4_metabat_408
GGGACGGGGGGACTGGGGGACTGGGAAAGAACAAAACCCTACCACCCTACCACCCTACCACCCTACCACCCTACTACCCTACCACCCTCCTACCCTCCTACCCTCCTACCCAACTCCCAACTCCCAACTCCCAACCCCCCATGAACCAATTCACCCAATACTGGAGAAAAGTAAATCAATGGTTTTATCGTACGGCCGATCGAGCCTTGGATGAAGCCTACAAAGCCGCTCTAAAGATTAAAGCGATCGAAGACGAACATTTTGGTGGCGACAAGATTTCCATCCCCTCAGCAGCCGCTGGGAATCAAATTGCTGCTTATTTCCAAACCGACTTAACCAAATATCTCAATATCGCCCGAATCCGCGTAGCCGAATTTCAGACTAGCCGCACATTGACTAATAATGACTATCCACAACCAGAAGATAGTCAACAGTTCGATCGAGGTTTTAGCTCAATCAACCCCTATAGTATCGATATCGAAGCTGAAGCACAGATCCTCGAAAAACTCAGTTTTGTAGACGAAATCCTCAACCGCTACAAAGATCGCCGCATCGAACAGACAGAAGATCCCGAAGAGCAAAGATCCACATTCGGTCGTCGCACACTCGATCGGATTGTATCGCCGATCGATCGCCAATCCCTCATCCTCAATCGCGACCTAGACAAAATTATTCCCAACGACTCCAGCCAATCCCTCCCTACCAACAATCAAACCCCTCTATTCAACGCTCGAAAACGGAGTAACGGATCGAATCGCCCCGAACGTAGCAGCAACAGTAAAGCTATCATCGATCCTTCCCTCACCGATACCTTTCGCCGCATCCAACAAGATCTCAATCCCAACGCCGAAGCGCAAGTAATTGAAAATTACCGCTTCCACCAAAATAAGACCAAAACCTCCCTGCGATTCCTCTTGATCTTGATCCTAGTACCCCTACTAGTCCAATATATCTCCAAAATTGTCGCGATCGGCCCAGCAGTAGACCTCTATCGCAGCTATCATCACGATGACGTTTTCCTCAACGTCAATCTCGAAAAAGAAGGATTGGAAGAAATGGAACGATTTGAGAAGAAACTGAAATTTCGCCAAATCGTCGGTATCGCCCCCAAACTCAACTCCGAGCAGATAGAAGCCCAAATCAAAGCAAAAGCCGAAGAAATCAAGATTGACTTCTACCGTCAAAGTGCCAATGCTGTCAAAAACTGGTTTGCAGACTTACTATCGATCGTTACCTTCGCATGGTTGATCGCCAATAGCAAACCCCAAATCGTCGTCCTCAAATCCTTCCTCGGCGATCTAATATCTGGACTCAGCGACACCGCCAAAGCCTTCATGATTATCCTCCTCACCGACACCTTCGTTGGCTTTCACTCCCCCCACGGCTGGGAAATCATCCTCGAAGGTACCGCCAAACATCTAGGGCTACCAGAAAACCATTCCTTCAACTCCCTCTTCATCGCCACCTTCCCCGTCCTCATCGACACCATCTTCAAATACTGGATCTTCCGCTATCTCAGCGGGCAATCCCCCTCCGCCGTAGCCACCTTCAAAACCATGAACGAATAATCGGATTCTATGCACATCACACAGGTTAGCCACCGATTAAAATCGGGGCTAGTGATGCAAAGTCCGCCTACGCGGACTAAGACTAGAGATGTCCTAGTTCAGCAAAAAGTCTCGCCTCTCTCTTCATACTCCACATGCTGAAAAACTAGAGTACAAAATCCCCTCCTCGGAGGGGTGCCCGCAGGGGCGGGGTGGGTAGATCTATGCTCGTGCAGAGTACAGTCGATCGAAATACCCCAACTTCAAGCACCATCTTTCTCCATCATCCATTTCAAGATACCTAAAATGCGATCGATCGGGTCGAGAGAGTATTCGGTAGTATCGATCGTTAAATTAGTCCCCGCCAGCTTGAGAAACTGCCACTGAATCCCGGTAGTAACGCTACCGTAGATCGTTGGCACTTCTCGTTCATTTGCTAGATTGAATTTTTGGGCAGCAATCATTTCTGCCGCACATTGTCCCCAGCCCCCAGTGAGTTCACCCTTTTTCGCCTCAATTAAAACTATCGCTGGAGCTTCGATCGTCAATTCTTCAGTCGATCGAGTCAGCAAGAAATCACAAACCCCATTCAACCCAGATTCAATATCAATGGTGAAGTCAACCCCAGAAAACAACCCAATCTGACGATCGAGTAAGACTCGCAACTCAAACAGCAGCGGCGCGACAATTAACTCCGATCGTACCTTCTCACTACCTTGCCCAGCGGCAAAAGAAGCTGATTCCTGCAAATATTCCTTAAACCATGTCCGAGGAGCCAATAGAGGCAAATCGGCAAAAAAAGCTCCCTTAATAATATTCAGCTTGAATTGTCGTTTAACTTGAGCGATCGTAAAGCTGCTGTAAGGCATGATGAGCTTAAATCGGGCTTCTTACACCATAACATAATACTACTAACGAACGATATCGATCGTCATCGTTCAACAGACTATTTTCTTAATGTCTACTCCACTTGCAACACAACTAAGATCCAAAATCCCCTCCTCGGAGGGGTGCCCATAGGGGCGGGGTGGGTAAATCCCCGCACCAACTCAAACAAACTTATACATAGATTTAGGGCAATCCACACCAATAAAAGGTAGTAAACACACCAATTCAGATCGCAATTCTCAACTAATTTGAAAATATTCTCGATCGGGTGATAGGTAATCCCAAGAATGTGGGTAAGCTGAGGACACGAAGCGAAACAACGCTAAACCCCGAACCCTAAAACGAGATATTAAAAATGAGAACCGAACTACAAGCTAAATTTCTTCAACACCTAAACAACCGTAAAAAAGATGACAAAGGTTTTACATTAGTAGAACTATTAGTAGTTATCATCATCATCGGTATTCTAGCTGCAATTGCTTTACCTAACTTCCTCAACCAAGGTGTTAAAGCCAAGCAATCCGAAGCCAAACAAAACGTCACTTTGGTCAACAAAGCTCAAAACTCCTTCCGTGCTGAAAATCGTCGTTTTGCTACCAGTTTCAATATCTTAGCACTGGGTAGTGTTTCGGATAGTGCTGGTGATGGTAATGGTACGACTACCAACTACAATTATCAACTCGCACCAGACGGTGGTGCAGCTCCTTTCACGGAATCAGTTACTGTCGTCGCATTACCTAGTGACAACGCACTCAAGGGTTATGCTGGTCGGGCTGACAGATTTGACAACAATGCCAATCAGAGCCAAATTTCGACTATTCTGTGCGAAAATATCCAGAACGGTGGTACGACTGCTACTGTCCCTATCACCACAACCATACCTACATTTGCTGTAGCCACTGGTCAAGCTTGTGCTGCTAACGCAACTTCTTTAAGCCTCTAAAAACTCGCCGACTAGGTGCGGGTGCCAAGCTATGCCGCCTGCATCGGCTGAGATGGAATATTAACGGTAGGCAGCTTGCCTACCGCTTCTTTTTAATCATTTGTAGCAACCATACGCCCAATGCTGATGGAGATTTTTTCCAGGTGAAACCCGAACTACAGTCTAAATTTATTCAACATCTTCATCATAAACAAGATGATGGTTTTACTCTAATAGAGCTATTAGTTGTAATTGTTATTACAGGGATTTTAGCCGCCATTGCGCTGCCGCATTTCCTCAATAATACGGCAAAAGCTAAACAAAGTGAAGGTAAACAAAACATCATGCTGGTTAATAAGGCTCAAAACGCTTACCGTGCTGAAAAACGCAATTTCGCGAGTACATTTAGTCTATTAGCCCTTGGCAGTGTTTCGGATACTGTCGTGCCTGGGAATGGTACTACAACTAATTATGGCTATTTTATTGCTAGTGGGCCTGGGGCTGCTTTCACGGAATCGGTCACGATCGTTGCCGTGCCCAGTGACAATGGACTCAAAGGTTACAGTGCTGGTGTCGAACGTTTTGACAATACCGCAGGTCAAAGTGTCATCGGTACTATCATGTGTGAGAATCTAGTCAACGGTGGTCTTACGGCTACTCCCCCTGTTGCTGTCAATCCACCTACTATGACTAACGGTATTGCACCTGCTTGCGATCCTGCCGTTCACACTACTTTAACTTCAAGTCAATAAAAAGTAGTGTATTGTTTTTTATTGTCAATTTGTCCAGACTCGATCTGTGTAACTAGAACATTAAAACTATTGAGAGAGAGAGATCTGAGTACAATTTAACCTATTATTTCATCCCGAAAATTCAAAATCTAGAATCAAAACGCTAAAATATCTAAGGTGTAATTTTCTCTCATGATGGAGGTTTGAGTGGAGACAACCGCCAATGTCAGTATCTAAGCCGATCGATCGTGATTAGTTGTCATTAAACCTATTACCTTAATTAAAAAAGATCGAATTTTCGTTGTAAGTAAATTTACAGAGAACCAAGCACCGCGATCGATTTTATTCCGTATTTACCTCGATTTAAAATGTAAATCTTGGTAGTTATACTGAAGGGTGACTTGTCCTTTGTTGAGTTTGAATTTATGCAAGCACCTACCTCTACCCCAGAGATCGAGTCGATCGAGCTTCAATCCAGCCGTGCGGAACCAGAGTTGCCAAATTTGTTGGTGAAGCCGCTCGAAAAGAGCATCGATTTTTACGAAGCAGCGATCGCGGCTGATGAGACAATTGCTAATAATTACTGGCATCTGGGAGTTGCTTATTTATTAGCAGGTAGAGAGGATGATGCTCAAGCCGCATGGTTTACACCCCTTGCCACAGCAGACGAATTTGCAATCGACAATTTGACAAGCAATCTGATCGAAGTTTTAGAAACAGCAGCTCGATCGCCAACTGAAATCCCAGATTTAGAAAGTGCGTGGTTATTACGTCAACACATTTGGACATTAGCACCCGATCGAGTCGAAAATGTCTTGCACTCAATTTGTCTAGCGCAAGAGCTAGGCACGCTGACACCAGGATCTCTAATTGAGTGGCAAGTAACGGAGCTATTGCAGACAAGTACAGTTGGCAGTATTGAGGAACCTCTATTAGAGAGAGCAGTGGCTGCTTTATTAGACATTCGGAATGATGAGAGTATCGAAGCGATCCGATCTTGTTTAGCACTGACTCAATCGGGGCATAGTCTCTTGGTTGAAAAACTTGTGGGAGCGTTACAGCAAATTTTTACGCAGCCAAAGTCTGGTCGATTTGTACTGAAACTAACTGA
>JANOPX010000360.1:0-4756 GCA_031422115.1 Chamaesiphon sp. VAR_4_metabat_408
TGGGGGACTGGGGGACTGGGGGACTGGGGGACTGGGGGACTGGGGGACTGGGAGACTGGGGGACTGGGGGACTGGGGGACTGGGGGACTGGGGGAGTGGGAGACTGGGGGACTGGGGGAGTGGGAGGTTCCTTCTCCTAAATACCGAAACTATTCACTCCCAACTCCTAACTCCCAACTCCCAACTCCCAACTCTTCAGGGCAGATGTGAGCATGTGTAGCAACTGCTCTAACACCCAGATCTGTCATAATGTGGCTATGCTATGTGACGGTGCTAGGCGTGGAAACTGCCCAGCTTCAATCCTTGCGGTACATCGTGAATTTTATAGCCTATGAATAGCTTCCCCTGGTTAACCACCATTATCCTCTTTCCAATCCTCGCATCTTTGCTGATTCCCATCATCCCAGACAAGGATGGGCGCACAGTTCGATGGTATGCTTTGATCGTCGGGGCGATCGATTTTGCCCTGATTGTCTACGCTTTCTGTACTGGATTCGACACCACCAGCGACAAGTTACAATTAGTCGAAAGCTATAGTTGGGTTCCCCAACTAGGTTTAAAATGGTCGATGGGAGTAGATGGTTTATCCATGCCCCTGATTTTACTCACAGGCTTTATCACTACCCTCGCAATTTTAGCTGCTTGGCCAGTCACTTACAAGCCCAAGCTATTTTATTTCCTGATGTTGGTGATGTACGGCGGACAGATTGCCGTATTCGCCGTTCAGGACATGCTACTATTTTTCCTCGTGTGGGAGCTAGAGCTTTTACCGATTTATCTATTCCTCTCTATTTGGGGCGGGAAGAAGCGGTTGTATGCTTCGACTAAATTTATCCTTTACACTGCTGGAGCCTCGCTATTCATCCTGGTAGCCTCCTTAGCGATGGGATTTTATGGAGACACGGTTACTTTCGATATGCGCGCACTAGCCGCGAAGGAATATCCCCTCAATTTTCAGCTTTGGATGTATGGCGGATTACTCATCGCCTATGGGGTAAAGTTACCGATTATCCCGCTCCATACTTGGCTGCCTGACGCTCATGGTGAAGCAACTGCTCCCGTACACATGCTACTCGCGGGAATTTTGCTCAAGATGGGCGGTTATGCTCTAATTCGGATGAATGCGGGGATGTTGCCCGATGCTCATGCTACTTTCGCACCGCTGCTGGTGGTGTTGGGAGTAATCAATATTGTTTATGCGGCGTTGACTTCCTTCGCACAGCGCAACCTCAAGCGCAAAATCGCCTACTCGTCAATTTCCCACATGGGATTTGTCTTGATTGGGATTGCTTCTTTTACGGAGGTAGGCATGAGCGGTGCTGTGCTGCAAATGGTATCTCACGGCTTGATTGGCGCGAGTCTATTTTTCTTGGTGGGAGCTACATACGATCGCACTCATACGCTCATGTTAGATGAGATGGGCGGTGTCGGTCAAAAGATGCGGAAGATTTTTGCCATGTTTACCGCTTGCTCGATGGCTTCCCTCGCCTTACCTGGAATGAGTGGTTTTGTCGCCGAGTTGATGGTATTTGTCGGCTTTGTCACGAGCGATGCTTACAATCTCCAATTTAAAGTAGTGATGGTCTTAATTGCTGCAATTGGGGTCGTCTTAACACCGATTTATCTGCTCTCCATGTTGCGAGAAATCTTCTATGGTGCAGAGAATAAAGAGTTGGTAGAACATGAGGAATTAGTTGATGCCGAACCGAGAGAGGTGTTTATTATTGCCTGTCTATTAATTCCAATTATCGGTGTCGGTTTCTATCCCAAGTTGCTCACACAGGTATATGATTCGACCACTACTTCACTCATCGCTCACTTACGAGATTCTGTACCAACTATCGCTCACAAACAGTCGAGTCCGATTGCCCTAGGCGAGTTTTTACAGGCTCCTAAGTTAATTGAGAATTGAGAATTGGGTCAAAATTTTTAACTAAGTTAGATAAGCCCGACTTCTTTGAGAAGTCGGGTTTATTGTATAGCAATAGCCAACTGCTATATATATGTACCACTCGATCTTTAAGATCGAAGTTGATTCGATCGAACTTGAAAATATTCAGCCTTTAACCACTAGATCTATCGAGATAATTATCTATTGACAAAAGAGATTCGTTCTGATACTTTGCCTCAAGAATATATTATAATCATAAAATAGCAACAGATATGGGTAAAATCTATGGCTAATTGGGATTTCGGCAGGTTTATAAGTACCGTTAGCTATTTTGATGCGGTACCGATCTTTAGTGACTTACGGCGATTCTTCGCGGGGGAGTCAAGTCAAAAATTTACTATTGCTGGAGAGCAGACATTGGGCTTAATATTAGTAATCGGCGCGACAAGTGAAATCGGTAGATCGATCGTCGATCGATTATTGCAAGCTGGATCTAAAGTTAGAGCGATTGTTGCCGATGTGGATTCAGCCAAATCGATTTTACCTACTGGAGTAGAGGTTGTCACCGCCGAATTGGATGGTCGCATTATCACCAATGAGGTGATGCAGGGTGTAAGATCGATCGTCTATTGCTGCGTCAATCCTCAAAGTAATTTGGCTGTAGAAGATTTGAGCAATTTGGCGATGGCGGCAAAAGTCTATTTACCCGAATCGACTCGTGCTAATCTGTTTGATTTTACTCGCTCGAATCCTAATCTCCAAGAAATCTGGGGGAGCGTGGATGATGTCGTTATGGGCGGAGTCAGCGAGAGTGGGATGCGCTGGGGTGGTACTAGTGCTGTTTTTAGCGGGCGGGTTTCTACAGACAATTCGGGGGGGTTTGCTTCGGTACGTACCCGCAATTTCGATCCGACGATGGATTTGAGCGACTATACTGGGATCGAGCTACGTGTCAAAGGTGACGGACAACGGTATAAATTATTTATACGGACTGAAGCCGCATGGGATGGAGTGGGTTATGCTCATTCATTCGATACTAGTAGTAATGAGTGGACGACAATTCGCGTACCCTTCGATCGATTAGTACCAGTATTTCGCGCTAAAGTAGTCAATCCATCGCCAATATTCGATCGCACTCAAATTCGATCGTTTCAATTGATGCTCAGTAAATTTGAATACGATCGAGAACTAAATCCTAGCTTCACCCCAGGCTTATTTAGCTTGGAAATAGAATCGATCTCTGCCTATGGTGCTGCTATCCTACCACAGCTAGCGATCGTCGAAGATCCAGCCCATGACTTATCGGCGACGCTTCTGAGCGCGGATTCGATCGACCTATTAGCCACCACCAGTCTACCATACACGATCGTCCGGGCGAAGGATCTGGATGTGGGATCTGTCGCCACCATCACCGTCAATGCTTTGAGCCAAGCAACAGCAGTGGGCAAAATTTTGACATCCTAAATAAATTGGCAGTTTTGGCGCGATCGTGACAGAATAAACCAGATCGACTAAAGTACAATTGTCACAGCCACCTAAACCGCCTGGGCGGGATTTAGACATCATGAAACCGAGCATCACCAACACTGGCATCCTCAGCATCTTATCTGCCACCAGTCTCACCATGACGATGATAACACCCGTCATGACAACTACCCCCCCGCCAGCCCCTCCCACCACAGCACCCGCAGCACCCAAAGTACCGCCTCTAGTCCTCGTCAGCACACTCACCCCTCAGACACTCAAAAGCTTTACCAATCTCTACGGGCAACTATTAACGGTCAAATTTACCCCCGCTCAACAGCAGAATATCCAAGGACGATTGAGCAAAGAATGGATGACAAATTTGGTATTACGGCAGAATGTCACCCAAACCCTAGCGATGGAAAAGACGATTCTGAGCGGTACTCCCACCGAAGTTGCTCAGTTACAAACCAAAACAGTCAGTAAATTGCGCCAGCAAGTACTAGATGGCGATGTAGATGCGCTGTGGCTCGTATCCTTCTATGATGCGGTACCCAAAAATTGGCTAGTAGCAGGTGAACCCCCATTAACGCGGATGACTACCGATATTGGTGCGGATGCGCTGTGCTTTATGGTAAATGAAATTATGGGTAAACCAGTAGCTACTAATAGTGCTCAGTTGAAAAATAGCGTCGCGGCAAAACTCAAGCTCGACTATAAAGATTTACCCCCATCTACCAAACAACAACTCGCCAAATTACCCGCCAACTGGACTAAATTCAAAAATACTGAATGGTTTGCACTCGGTGATGAGTTTCGGGAAGAAATGCGCGTACAGTGGGGAAAAAATCTCGAAGCATATATCCCTGAAATCAGAGATATGACTAACCTCAGACGCGAACGATTGGCAAGATTAAAAGCCGATCCTACCAACCCTTGGGGGCAAATGAATTCACTCCAACGTCAAGTCACACTGCTACAACCAGATGTTACCTTCCAAAATGGATTGCGGATGTTTGCCAGACTCACGCCAATTCAACTCAATAATTATGTCAGTATGATAGATATGGGCAAATCTATCGGTACTTCTCCCACCCGCAATATCGCCAACTCAAACGTTAAATCGATCGTCAAACCCACTACCGCTAAACCTACTACCGTCAAAACAAATATTAAACCAATTGTGAGGTAACTCTTCACCGAAAAGTTTAACTGTAGCTGTGTTGGGATAGATTAGATGCTCGCGGCTACTTAACACATAGCTTTTCCCCTGCTGGTGGGTTAGGGCGGGTTTTGAATGAAATTTCTAGTGTGAATGGGATTATTAGCATAAACCCGCCCCTACAGATTCTAATACATAAGGATCGTAAATTGTATTAAAACTAACATTCACAAATCTCG
>JANOPX010000361.1:0-7176 GCA_031422115.1 Chamaesiphon sp. VAR_4_metabat_408
AATGCCTGCTAGCAGCACCATCGGCAAGCCATTACAGGTCGCCATATCGACAACTTTGGTATCGCCCGCCAAAATCGCCGCGCAAGCTTCAGGAATCGTGGTCGGTAGATCGAGGGCATTGGCAAAGGCGTTGGCAGTACCACGCGAAATGATGCCAAGCGGGATATTGGTATTCATCAACGCCGCCGCCACAGCGGAGAGGGTACCATCGCCCCCGTGCCGCAATAATCGCCTCGGCACCGCGATAGATCGCCGCTTTTATCAAATCTCCAGGTTTGCATTCAGCCGTGGTGATGACTACATCAAGATCGATTTCGGAGTCGAGTAGAGATGAGATCGCCTCCAGGTCTACCTCAGGATTACCTTGTCCGGCAACTGGGTTGAAAATCAAGCTGACTTTACGTTTCATCAGGTTGCTCCTTCTCTGGTTCGATGGCCGATCTATCAGAAATCTTTTGGATAATTTCCAAAATCACTTGGGGTCTGTCGATGAGTAACATACTCGATTACCATAGGCTGCAAACAGAATAACCCATCCGTTTTTTCGACGATCGATCGCCGTATCAGTGAGTTTAGCTGTTTGGGAACGCTCTGCTCGGGGGCAAGACCGACCATACTTTCACAAATTCTAGCTATCGATACTGGCTCCCGATGAATCGCCAAGCAAAACAATACTTGCTGTTCGGCTGTGGATAACCGCTTGAATTGTCGATCGAGCAAATCGCTAATATCTGCAAATTGAGAATCGAGATCGGCGACAACTTCGGCTATATCGCCATCAAACAATGATTGGGTAGCGGCTGCCACCAGCTTGAGCATCAGCGGATTGCCGCCATAGTGATGAATTAACTGCTGCCATTGGGCTTGAGTACCTGTAAAGTCGCCTTTTTGGTCAAAGATGGCGCGTCCATCTGCGGGGGTGAATCCCTTCAAAGACAGCGCGGCGCAAGTACCCTGCCTGCCTTCCATCAGGGTGATTTCGCTGGGCTGTTCGCGACTAGTCAGCAATAAACAACTTTGGTGGGGGGTTTCGCCGATCGTTTTGAGTAGTTGTCCATAGGCTTCATAACCCGCGCTCCATTGTCCCACTCGCTGGCTGTCTAAAATGACTTCAACATTATCCAGCATCAATAGACACCGACGCGATCGCAGGTATTGCATTAACTTGGAGAACTTTTCATCAAGCGTGGGAGGGATCGCCGGATCTTCTCCATAGAGCGGTATTAGAAATTTCAGTAGACTCGATAGCAGATCTGCCAATGGTGGCGCATGGGTAAGACTGCGCCAGACGACAATCTCAAACTCGGATTGCATTTGGAGTGCAGCCTTGACCGCGATCGAACTTTTGCCAATCCCGCCCATTCCCAGAACTCCCACTACGCGACAGCGATTGCAAACAATCCACTGCCACAGTTGCGCCAGTTCCCGCTTGCGCCCATAGAATACCGATGTATCCACAGCACTATCCCAATCCTGGTGAGAATTTGCCCCTCGGCTGTCCGATTCTTCAGACGTAGCCATCACAGATATATGGTCTGCTTTGGTTAATTCCAGCCCAAACGCCCCAAATAGGTATTCTAACGACTGCCGATCGACTCCCAGTTCGCGCTTGAGCACTCGATAGAGAGTATTGATTGAAAGTCCGGTTCGATCGCTCAAGTCCTCTTGTGTCAAATGCTTACCCCAGCTCTGTGCGGATTCTGTTTGTTGTTTGGCTACTTGAAATCGCTGCCATCCTTGTGGCGATAGGACGATGCCTCGTTCCCGCCCATGAGCAGAACTACCGTTGCTAGATTTGGACGGATTGGAATTATTCATCAGCAGTTTACTCTTAATAGAGGGTAAAGCGAATCCTTACTGGCGGTGCGAGTTTGGCGGAACTAGGAGATTCACTCTTTACAGAAAAATTCATAAATCGCACATTACCCTGAGCTTTCAATAGTCAGATTATGCTCTTTTTTCTACCACGATCGTCAGATGAGCGACCATCGCGCCAATCGATCCCACCGCAGCCAAAATTGGGAAGAAAGCTGCACTAATGGCACCACCAACCACGCCGACAGTTAGGGGGATTTCAATTAATATATGCCCCTCTTCATTTTTGAGAATAATCCGCCGAATGTTGCCTTGATGAACGAGTTCCTTGATTTTGGCACCAAGGGCATCACCACTAATCTTAAATTCTTCTACCCCGATCTTTTCGGCTGTTTTTTCCTTATGCTCCCCAGTTACTATTTCAGAATGGATTGTTTCGACATTTTCTTGGAAGTTATCATTTTGTACGTTCATGTTATTAATTCCGATCTTTTGTTGTGTTTATACATTAGCTAAAATCTAAAAAAAGTCAGCAGCAAATTGAGTACGGGTAGTCGGTTGGCTGCACGTCGGGCATCGCGACGATTGTCTTGGTTCCCCTCAAAAGTCCATTGACGTTGGCGTTGGCGTAGCCTGCCGTAGGCACAGCCTCTCTGAAAGAGAATCGCCACGGTTGCGATAATAAATCGAAAACTGCCGTTGGCGTAGCCTCTGTCTTGACTGAAACACATGCGGAGGAAACCTCCGCGTGATTTCAGTCGCTCCCCTGGAGAATCGCGGTTGCGATCGTAATTTTGGTCGCGGTCATAATTTTGACTGCGATCTTACTGTGCTATTAATAGGTTTGTTTCTCCATGAGGGTTCTGGCTAACTACTTGTGGATCTAGTGCATTCGCGCTCATTGGCACGATCGCGCTAAATTCCGTACACACCACTAAGAGCATCATTATCTTGTTCATAAAATTAGTTCCTAAATATCAAATTTTTAAGATTGCTTACAGTTTCTAATCTGAATTTTAGCTAAATAAAGCTATCTCACCTCAAGGCTAATCAATTAAATTAGCGCAAGTCTCATCCTAAAGACATAGATTAAAAATATCTTAATAGTTTGCAACATGGTAGTTATTTTTATGGATAAATAGTTGGTAAATTATTCTCTATTTATTTTGCAATTAATTTGTAAAATGAAGTCTGGGCAAAGATCGTAGTTATTGTAATCAAAAATTAATAACCAAGACATCCATTATTTCCTCACAACTTCCTCACGTTTTACATATAAGATTGATAGTAGTAATTTTAGTTAATCAAAAAGTGGATTTAACTGCTTAATTCTAGCGATTAAGATTGAGGCGAAACTATGCTGGCAGTGACACTTTGACACTTTGACGTTGGCGTGACTGTACTGTTGGCGGAGCATCGCTTTTGGCGATAGCCTGCCGTAGGCACATTAGCTTCTCCCCTAGAGAATTGACTAACAATTAGTTCGCGTAAAGTTGCCCGTGACAAATCGTGTCTTGTTGCTGTAGAGCCAAAATTCAAAACCGTGAGGTGCCTTTAATGGAGATTCCGCAAGGCGGAGGCTACGCCAACGATCGATCTGTGTCCGTTCATCTCGAAAGCATTTATTCTGGGATGGGCGCAAATCTGGTTGGTGACGTGTGTTCATTTCGAGTTTGGGCACCGAACGCGATTGCAGTCGCCGTCGATATCTGGCACAACGAACGGATGTCTCAAGTCGTACTCGCACCAGAACCAAGTAATCCCAGCTACTGGTCGATCGATGTAGCGGGCGTTGTGGCGGGTCAACCCTATCAATTCTCGATCGTTAATAAAGGCGGCGATCCTACCAATCCAGGCGGTATCTTGACGCGCGTAGATGCCTATGCACGCCAAGTAGAGAGTGCGGAAGATAATGCCAGAGGCATCGTCGTCGATTGGCAGCAGGAGTGGTCTGAATTTGCCACGCCCAAATTTGACGATCTGATAATTTATCAGGCACATGTGGGTTCATTTGCGGGACTCAACGACCATCTCAACATTTCAACTTATGCCACGTTTGATGATTTCCAGACAAAGCTAGGATATATTCGTGACCTTGGCTTTAACGCACTGCAACTATTACCCACCGAGCAGGTTGATGGTATCGATGGGGAAGGTTATGGAGCCACCAACCTGTTTGCACCGCACAATGGTTACGGGACTCCAGCGCAACTGCGATCGCTCGTAGATGCCGCCCACAGGCACGGTCTAGCGGTGATTTTTGATGTGGTTTATCATCATGCTTCGAGCAGTCACAATCATTACTGGCAATACGATGGTAATACCACCGATGAAGGCGGGATTTATTTTGAAGACCCATTTCATTACGAACCTGCGCGGGATGAAGACGGTCGCTCGTTCGCGCACTGGAAATCCGAAGTCCAAAACTTTTTACTCGACCACGCGCGGATGATGTTGAATGAATATCGCGGTGATGGTTTGCGATTTGATATGGCGCATACACTGACGTGGGAATGTACTCAACATATTATTGCTGGACTCCGCGAAAATCCCTATTGGCGCGATAAATATTTAATTGCCGAATGGACGAGTGAACAACAAGATCGCTGGGGCAAAGTTATCCGTGAATTAGGCTTTAATGCGGTGTGGGGCATGTCCGATCCGTTCGCTTTTCTCCATGCTGTGAATGGAGAAAATACCATTGATAACCTCAAATCATTTATCGGTTGGATGGGATTTGACCGACCTTGGAATTTTATCCGCTATTTGCTCGGCTCACACGATCGAATCGCTGATTCCCAGAGCGGAAAACAACCAGAAAATCGCTATTTCGTCGAGTTATGTGGCGGACGAGATAATTGGTATGCACGCGCTAAAGCGCGACTCGGTTGGGCGTTAAATGTCGCGATGCCTGGTACGCCGATGTTATTTATGGGATCTGAATGTCATCACTGGGGCTATTGGTGGCCGAATCCCGATGGAAATCCCGCAACTTGGGAACATCGATTTGATTGGGCAATTGCTGGCGATCCGATCGGTATCCAGATGCAAAATCTAGTTAAAGATGTCAACTGGATACGCTGGCATAATCCGGCTTTACGCAGCGATACTTTGCAATTTATTCATGAAGATCGCACTAATACAGTCTTAGCTTTCAAACGCTGGCATGAAGGCGGAAATATTGTGATGATTGTTGTCAATCTGAGCGATCGTCAGTGGCAAAAACACGATTATGGCATTCACATGGGTGGAGAAATCGGGCGATGGTCAGAAATTTTCAACTCTCAATCACCGCAGTATGGTGGTTGGAATGATTCAGGTAATTATGGGGAAGATCTACAAGTCCAATCAGACGGAAAGATTTACATTAATCTGCCTAAATGGTCGGTTCTAATATTTAGAAAACAATAGATTTCAAAGGATTTATTTAATGCTCAGAGGTAAACCATGACAGAAAGAACTAGAGAAATTTTGAGTTGGTACGGTAGTGACAATCCTGGCACCCTCACCAACCTGTCCCGATTGCTAAATCATGGCAAACTCGCAGGTACTGGCAAACTGGTGATTCTCCCTGTAGATCAAGGGTTTGAACATGGCCCTGCACGGAGCTTTGCCGCCAATCCACCTGCTTATGACCCGCGTTATCACTTTGAACTTGCGATTGAAGCTGGCTGTAATGCTTATGCCGCGCCATTAGGTTTCCTCGAAGCTGGATCGCGAGAATTTGCTGGGGAAATTCCGCTAATTCTCAAAGTAAATGACCATGATGCCTTACTCGATGAAGCAGATCCCACTCAGGCATTGACTAGTAGCGTTGAGGATGCCCTGCGGCTGGGCTGTGTCGCCATTGGTTTCACGATTTATCCTGGTTCTGCCAAACGCTTCGAGATGTACGAGCAAATCCGCGCCTACGCCGCCGAAGCCAAGCGGTGCGGACTAGCAGTCGTAATTTGGTCTTATGCGCGCGGTTCGGGTGTCAGTACAGCAGGGGAAACCTCGATCGATATCATTGCCTATGCCGCCCAAATTGCCGCCCAGTTGGGGGCACACATTATCAAAGTAAAACTACCAACTGACCACATCGAACAGCAGGCTGCGAGGGAGGTTTATGAAAAAATGCAGATTCCGATTGCAACCCCCACAGAAAGAGTCCGTCACGTTGTCCAATCTGCATTCAACGGTCGAAGAATCGTGATTTTCTCTGGTGGAGCCACCCATTCAGATGAGGCTCTGCTGGAAGAAGTACGAGCGATTCAAGAGGGTGGTGGATTCGGCTCGATTATTGGGCGTAATTCCTTTCAACGCAGTAAACCAGATGCGCTGAAACTGCTCGATTCGGTTATGGAAATTTATAGCGGCTCGTAACAGAATAACCCACGTTCGAGAGGTCGGTAATGGCAACTGCAACAGATTTTAAAGACTACTATGCGACCCTGGGAGTGTCTAAAACGGCAACTCCTGAAGAAATCAAACGAGCTTACCGTAAAGTCGCCCGCAAGTGCCATCCCGACCTCAATCCTGGCGATAAAGATGCCGAGGCAAAGTTCAAAGATCTCAATGAGGCAAATGAAGTCCTCTCCGACTCCGAAAAAAGGGAAAAATACGACGAGTTTGGTCAGCATTGGAATCAGCCCAGATCCACCGAAAACCCATCATCTAGAGGCACTAATGTCTCGAATGAAGATTTTGGTCAGTATGGTGACTTTGATTCGTTTATCAACGATCTACTGGGTCGTGGACGTAGAACTGCTAATCGGGCTACAGGTGGCGGCTTTGACGATTTTGGGGGTGGATATCGACAAGCACCCGCACCAGATACTGAAGCGGCAATTGCCCTCACCTTCTCCCAAGCATTTCATGGTGTCCAGCAACGGCTCCAGCTCGATGATGACACGATTAATGTTCGCATTCCCGCAGGTGCAAAGCCAGGGAGCCGGATTCGGCTTAAAGGAAGAGGTCGTCCGAGTCCGTTCTCGCAACAACGCGGTGACTTGTATTTGACTATTGAAGTATTGCCACATTCCTTCTTTAGATTCGAGGGCGATAATCTGGTTTGTGATGTGCCATATCGATCTGGGACACCGATGAATTCCCGATGAAGCATCCACATTAAAGAGTACAACAACAGTGGGAAGATTGGTCGAAAATGCCTATGTTGGTGCTGAGTGTTGCTTGACTGGGATTATTTATTGTCGAGCTAGTTTGGGGGCTGACTCCAATCTTAGAACCCACATTCCGCACTTCAACTTTTACGACAATAAGTCCGTGGCTAAAATTAATTGAGAATTAGCTCCGCGATACCTGCAATATTAAAAGTTTCGCAAAATGAGCATGACAATTTACTAGTCTTTATCTATTTTT
>JANOPX010000362.1:0-19187 GCA_031422115.1 Chamaesiphon sp. VAR_4_metabat_408
CCGGCAAAAAAGAGCCGATAATTTCTCGACCTTAATGCAGGTGGCAAGAATTTTAGATTGGTTGCTGGCATAATATTTTGCTACAAATATGTATATTATTAAATCCTTATTCTTTAATGCTTTGATTCAACTTCTACACCGCGTTTTACAGCGTGTTGATAAGCTGGGCGGGCATGAATGCGATCGAGCCAATCCATCAATTTCGGACGGCTAGCATTCAAACCACCCCGCTCCACAGCAGCTTCTAAGGGAAAGCTCATCTGAATATCGGCGGCGGTGAATTCATTCCCCACAAACCAAGGAGAATGTGCTAGTTCTGCTTCTAAATAATCCAAATTCGTGGTAATTTGAGGGTCGATAAACGAGCTTCTAACTGGTTGGGAAATAGCTCGAACAACTGGTTGTAACAAGAATGGCGATTTCTCTTCCATTTTGTCGAATATTAACTTCATTACTAACGGTGGCATTAAGGAACCCTCAGCATAATGCAACCAATATCTATATCGCAATCGTTCCGGTACATCCAGTGGGGGCGCAAATCTTCCCTCACCATAACGCTCGACTAAATATTCAATAATCGCGCCAGATTCAGCTAAGGTGAGCGAGTCATCGGTAATTACGGGCGATTTACCGAGGGGATGTACTTGACGCAGGGATGCTGGAGCCAGCATGGTTTCTGAGTCGCGTTGATAGTACTTTACATCATAGTCGAGTTGGAGTTCTTCGAGGAGCCAGAGGATGCGCTGAGAGCGGGAGTTGTTGAGGTGGTGAACAGTAATCATGTTGGAAGTAAAACAAGTAAATATAGCAATATAGGGACTGTAGGGGCGGGTTTATGCTAGATATTTACGCACTTTCTAGAATGCTAGAACAAAACCCGCCCAACCCCACCAGCAAAGATCGATTGGTGAAAAGCGGAGATCTACCCACCCCGCCCTGTCGGGCACCCCTCCTAGGAGGGGATTTTCTAGAACAGTCGTTGATATTTAGAGAATACCTACCTCATTAATCGCCATCATCCCCGCAACTGCTGAAGCAGCCAAGGATGTTAACGCCGTGCCAAACAACCACCAAGCCGCACTTGCAGCTACTTTTTGAGCTTCGATCGCTTGTTCTCGCGTCTGCTGTTCGATCGCTTTAAACCGTTTTTGGACTTCTTGCTGAATCTGCTGTCCCCGCTCCATCACGGTATTTCGAGTGTCCTCGATTTTGGCGATAATCCGGTTGGCATCTTCCTCGGAGATATCCTCACGGGAACTCAAGACAGCTACTAGGGTTTCTTTGTCAAATTGTCCCAACCGCTCTCCTAGTGCCTCGAAGCCCGCTTGAGGATCGTCAAATACCTGTGCAAAGTCGGCTTGAATCCCCTCATAGTTGAGTTCGGGACGCTCTAGGGAATTGAGATAGTCGCGGACTTTACCAAAGATACTATCGATCGCCGATTGGAAGGTTTGTTGGACTTTTTGAATCTGCTCGGTGAGAGATTTGTAAGTCGTTTCTACTCGATCGGCAATTTCGTTTGCTTCTTGCTCGGATAAATCCTCACGCTGGGATAGTAAGGCTACAAAGGTCGATCGATCGAAATGACCCAAACGATCGCCCAAGCTATCGAACCCCGCTTTAGGTTGCTTTAAGAGCAGTTGGAGGTCACGTTTGATGCTGTCAGGATTGAGTTCTTCTTTCTCGGTATTCCGCAGATAGTTTTCGAGACTGGCTTCAAAGTCTACCGCTTGTTTTTGGGCGCGAGTTGCTAGACGGCGCGGTGCTTTGACAATGGAACTAATCGCAGATTGGACTCGATCGACTGTGGCATTCACCTGTTCTTCGGTGAGATTTCCTTGCTGGCTAAGTAGCTTAACTAGTGTCTCCCGATCTACCTGTGACAATCTGTCTCGCAACGCATCAGCACCTGCTTTGGGATCGTCTAATAAGGTTTGCAGATCTTGTTTAATCCCGTCAGGATCGAGTTCTTGCAGGTTAGTTTTACGGAGATATTCAGTCAGTGCCGCAGTCGTTTTCTCGTACTGCGCTTTGGCTTGTTCGGTTACTTGGCGAGGTGCTTCGAGTACGCTAGTTTTGACTGATTCGACTCGATCTAATATGTCGTTAACTTGCGCCTCATCTAAATCTTGACGTTGGCTCAATAGCTGTACTACGGTATCTCGATCGAATTGAGACAACCGTTCTTTAACAGCACTTATTCCCGCTTTTGGATCGTCAAATAAAGCTTTGAGATCGCGCTGGAGGCCTTCTGGGTTTAGTTCTTCTTTTTTGGTATCGCGCAAGTAAGTTTCAACTTTTGTTCGTAGCTCTGTAGCTCCTGTTTTAACTGGCGATGGGGCTGTTTGCGTAGAATTCACTACTTCCGATCGCACTTCTTCCAGATAGTTCGAGAGATTCTCAATACTTTCTGGCTTGAGATCTTCACGCAGGGATAGAGTTTCGACAAAGTATTGGCGATCGATCTGCTCTAATTCTTGGCGAATAGTAGCTGGATCCGCTTGTGGATCGCAAACAACATCTTTAAATTCTTTTTTCACTGCTGCTTGATTAAATTCCCAGGCAGGTGACGAGATTAGATAGTTTTCGAGATCTGCTCGAATCACACTAAAGGGTTTAGTTTTGGTGTCAGATTCATGTGTTTCCGATTGCTTGGAACCACTCAAGACAGATGCCTTCAGCTTATTAATTTGACCGGAAACCTTCTCGACATCCAGATCGGAAAGATCGGTATTTTGCACTACCTTACTCAGGAGCGCGCTCAAGCCAAATTGGAGAGCCTGACTAGTGAAGCTACCACCATTACCATCTTTGAGATCTACCCCTTTAATTAATTGCTGAACTTTGCCAGCCAATTCATCAGAATTGAGATCTTCTGGTGTCGCCGACTTGAGCAACTCACGAAGCTGACTGGGGACATCTTTCTGTGTGCCTTCTTTGCCAACTAATTGTTTCCAAGTAGTTTCCAGCTTATCAGCAATCTGGTTAATATCTTTTTTAGAGAAATCCGTCCGACTCCCCACCAGATCGATAAAGCTTTGACGATCGATCTTACCCAGTAGATCGCTACTCGCAATATCTTTGAGATCCGACTCTTTCAGGAGCTTTTCAAACTGAGAGCCGATTTTATCGACATCCAAATTGGGTAGTTGTAAATTACTGAGCGAGCCTTGCAGCGTTTTTTGAATGTTGCTAGCATCAAACCCTGAAGTTAGTTCCTTGCGTACAGCAGCAGTAATTTCTTCGGCTGTAGATACCACCCGATCTTTAGCAGCATTTGCACCCAACGCCGTCGTAGCAGTGCCCATCATCCCCTGAAGACCAGAACTAGCAGCACTTACGATCGAACCAATTAAGGAACCAACCGCATTCGCACCAAGTAATACAACTAGTGAAAAATAAGCCGACCAAATCGTCACGCCGACGATCGCACCAGTAAATGCGCTAGTTGTTAGACTGAGTTTTACCGCCAAAAAACAAGCAGCAGCCAAAGAAATCGTCATCGTTACTAGTGCGCCGATACCGATTTTGGTTTCGATGCCCCGCACTGTATCCATCAAACCATCAGAGTCATCATCAGACTCTGGCACCACACCTGGAGAAGCAATTAGGGCAACGGATAAGTTTGTTAATAATAATTGAAATGCGATCGCCATCAATAAGCCCGATATCAATGCCACCAAAAACTGCGGACTAGAAAAATTCAGGGTGGTGACTCCGCCTGACTCAGAGTTAAGCTGTGCCAGACATAACGTAAAATCTAAATATGGAAGCATCTTATTTTCTCCATTAATAATTTTGTCACCTAAGAGGCTGTTTGAAAAGTAAAATTTGTTACCTTCACCCCTGGATGATCCCCCCTAAAAAAGGCTACCGTGTATACACAAGTTATTTGAATTGCCGCGTAGTCCCTTTACCCCACCCCAGCCCTCCCCTTGTAAAGGGGAGGGAGCAAAGCCCCCCCGCATCCTCGGAGGGGCTGGGGGAGGGCAAGGGATTAAAGTTGACAAAATAAAGTGTGCATAAACAAAGGTTTGGGATTGTACTCATCACCAAAGCCGAAAAAACTAATTTTTCGCAGGAGCGACAGCTACCTTCATACTCACACCAGAAACGCCCTTAATTTCCTTGGCTAGTCCATCAATTCGATCGAATTGGGCTTGAGTGGGTACTGTCCCTGTCACCATGACAGCACCCTCTTTCGCCGTTACCGTTAGCGCGCTAGCAGGTAAATTGACTTCTAACTTACTTCGTACTTCACTTGCCAGATCGCTGTCGCTGCGGTTCATTGCCTGACCGCCATTGACGGTATTATTTCGCTGTTCTCGTGCTCGAATATCGGAGTTGAGCTGGTCGCGTCTAATCTTACTGGTAGCATCATCCTGGGTCGATTGAGCTGTTTGGGTACCAGGCGTTTCGACTTGAGTTGCCGTCGAATCGGCTGCCTCACTATTGGTTTTGGCGGCCTCTTGGCAGCCAGTCGTCGCCAGCAAGACAAAACCGATCGCGGGAATCCAAGTTTTTAAGTTTATCATGGGTTGTTTCCTTGGAAAATAATGGGATCTAAATAAATCTGGATTCGGGCAACGGCTCATCATGAGTCTAAAAGAGCGAATCTCTTAACTCAACTAGCTAAATTTACAAGTTATTCATCATTAGATGACGAATAATATTATCTTTGACAATTAACTGTCTAGATATTTCAACAAATAGCTCGCGAAGCTGTTCTGCTGATACATTGAGAGTATTTAGCTCGATCGTCCGAATATTAAATTGTTGTTCTATTGTTAGTTCAAAGCATTCTGGCAACATAATATGACTCCAAATTGATGATAAATTTTGCAATTTGAGCTGATTAGACATCTAGATGTTGCAAGATGTCCAAACCCCAACAGCGATTCTAAGCATTTCTTGCCATTAAGCCCCAAAGAAAGATGGCGACGATCGCGCCCAATACAGAGATTGCCAATCCAGGAATACTCAAACTAGTAGCTGCAAGCTGGATGCTTCCCGTCGTGAGCAAACTGTACAAGCTCCCGCCAACAAATGCACCGACGACTCCCAAGACAATTGTTGATAAAATGCCACCACCTTGACTACCAGGATAGATAGCTTTGGCGATTGCGCCAGCTAATAAGCCAAGAATTGTCCATGCGATAATGTTCATTGAGATCTCCTGTTATGTTGAGAATGTACTGGTGATTAATAGCTATTTATTAGGCGACGATCGAGTTTCAAAATCTTGCTTCTTCGTCTCTATAACCTCAGAATAGCTGTTTACTTAGGAAAACCAGTCCCCCAAATGAGGTAATTAGGCAAAATCAAAAGTGGTAACTTCATGTCACCAGTTTTTCGTTGGCGTAGCCTGAGCTATGCTCGATCGCCAGCTTCCATTTCTACAAGAAGCTGAGATGTTGAGAGGGAAGTACTCATATTGACGATCGATATATCTATCTTTTGATAGAGAATTCGGCATTGCCAAAAATACAAAAGAGCAGGCTCGATCGGTAGTTCAGAAGATCCCTCTTTTGGTAGATAAACCCATTTGCTAAGTAGCGTAAAGTAAATGTATCGAAAAGTTTGATTCATTAAGTCGAACAAAAGGTACTTAGTTGAATTTTCGATTTCCACTCAAAAATTATAGGCATATTCATCATGAGTCTCGAAGGTAAAGCTAAAGCAACTGCTAAAAATGTTGAAGGTAAAGTTCAAGAAGGTATGGGCAATATAGCTGGAAGCAATGTAGATCGCCAAGAAGGTCGCGCCAAACAAGCTGAAGGTGATGCTCGCAACTCAGCCGAAGATTTGAAAGAAAAAGCTGCCGATCTAGCTGAAGGTGCCAAAGAGAGAGTAAAAGCTGCTGCCTCAAAAGTCTCTGGCAAAATCGAAGAATCGATCGGCAAAGCTACTGATGACCCTGCAAAAGTAGCTGAAGGTATGGCAAAACAGGCAGAAGGGAATGCCCGTAATGCCAAAGAAGACCTCCGCTAATCTTTAGTCGATTCCTTACTCACCTAACCTCTTTCCACATTGAGTCTGAGTGGATTTTACTACTCAGACTTTTTATCACAATCCTCAAACTTGGAGTTTATCATGCCACGTCTGATTGGAAAACAATCAAATCCAGCCGTCCCTCTGAGTGTATTACTCCTGGCTTCGATCGCTGTCGTCACAGGTTTAGAATACATCGGCGCGATTAATATTATTAACGGTTTTGGCAACGATAGAGTAGAAATCTATACCTATCCAGAACGACCATTGAATCGATATTAGATCGCCAGATCTAGACCAATAAATATAATAAATACTATTAAATCCAAGGATATATTCAAATGCGTAAAGGTAGTGACATTATAGGTAAACCGATTGTTGCTTATGATAGTGGTGAAAAAGTCGGTCGAGTTCGGGATTTGATTTTCGACCAAGAGCGTAACTATTTGGTGGCGTTGCTCGTCCAAGAAAAGGGTTTCATGAATGATGCTAGAGTTTTGCCCCTGGCTGAAATTCAATCGATTGGGATGGATGCGGCGATCGTTGGTAGGGCTGATAAGATTATTCCGGCAAAATCAGATCCACAAGTAGCTGCAATTCTCACTCGGAATAACATTATGAATGGTACCCATATTATGACAGTATCCGGTCAAGATTTAGGTAAAATGGTCGATCTTTACTTCGATGAAACCACAGGCGCGATCGAAGGTTATGAAGTTTCAGGCGGAGTTTTTGCCGATGCTTATTCTGGGAGATCTTTTGTCCCTGCCATCCAAACCCTCCACATTGGCGAGAACTACGCCTTTGTCCCCGCAATGGTAGCGGAGTTGATGGAAGAACAGGTTGGTGGGATTAAAGCTGCCTTTCAAGATACCAGTGAGAAAGTCCAAGCCGCTGCACAGAAAGCAGGCGAGCAGATCTCTGAAGTCAGCCGTCAGACTACAACCCAAATTGCCAATGCGATCGTCGCTCCTGAAATTCAAAGACAATTTGTCCTAGGACGAACGACTGAATCAGAAGTTTTACGCCCCGATGGATCTATATTTCTATCTCCTGGCAAGATCGTTACGATGGCAGACGCTCAGACAGCCGAAAATAGCGGGATTTTGGATCGTCTCTATCGTGCTACCGGAGGCAATTTGACCGCAGATGCCAAGCAACGGGCGAGTGAAATCGGCAAAGATGTCGCTGGTAAAGCCAGTACAGTCGCACAGGATCTGTCTCAAAAAGCTAATGCTACCACTGCTCGGTACGCTGTCAACGAAGCCCTAGGAAGAAGAGCAACGACGATCGTGCGTACCCGTGATGGTCTAATTGTCGCCGCACCAGGTCAAATTGTCACTAAAAAAACGATCGAGCGGGCACAAACATATCGCATGGAAGAAGCACTATTACGCTCTGTCGGTCTTTCCAGCAGTAATGCCGCTAAATCTAGCGCGAATGGTGCTTTGGAGGTTGCATCTACCAAAATTAACTACACTGGAGATCGGGTTCAAAGTGGCATCTCTCAATCGGTTGAGTGGGCAAAACAAACAGGTGAGAAACTGCGCTTTCAAACCACCCACATGATTGAAGAGCAACAAATCAAAGCTGCCCTCGGTCGTCCTGCTACTCGTGTAATTTTGGACAGACAGGATCGGGTGATTTTAAATGCTGGTGAATTGATTACGCATAAATCGATCGAAGATGCCAGACAAGCGGAAATGTTGGAGGTACTATTGTCCTCTGTCTATCACAAAACTCCTGCATTTAGCGCAGAAACTTTACGTGCCCCAGAGCCAGGTCGAGCATCATTACCCGCTGCTAATTAAAGATCGGATTTCACAAAGTAGGGGCACGATGCATCGTGCCCCTACTTTGTGCGCTGGGGTCATTGAAGCATATTATCTAACTGTTCGGGAGTGAGCGATCGAATAATGCTCAACTGATTCGGAGACTGACTAATTGAGATTGCATATCCAGCCTGCAAATATCGACGGTAAGTATTTCGACCCGCCACATGAGTCTGCACTAGGGCTAAAACAAAGATGCGTGAATACTCTCGTAATGGTTCGATATTTCGATCGGGCATAATGGGATCCAGGGATGGCATAAAAGCCCTAATGAAAGAGCGAACGTCAACGACATGACCCACACCTCTCACCACAAATAAGTACCGATTCTCCATTGGTCGAAGACCTGCCTTCGGCACGGGAGAGGCTACGCCAACGGGACTGACAATCCATGAGAAAGGTTTGATTTGTTCTAGCACTGGGGAGGCGATCGCATCTTCACTAGATGCAGCAATCGCTACCGGAGTTTGAATTTTTGCCATCCCTTTCGGGCCAAAAATACTACTCTCAATTGGATTGATAGCTAAGGCAAATTTAATGCGATCGTCTCGAAAATTGTAGGGCTGACGTGGTAATTTTAAAGCCTCACATTGCAATAATAGTGAAACATTAGTTGCATCAATCCCTTGGGTACATTCTTTAGTCAAATAGTCAAAGTCGATTGTCGCTCCTGCTACAGCCAAAGCGGTATAACCGCCAAATGAATGCCCGATCGCACCCGATCTCTGTACATCAGCTATGGCTGGAAAGCGTCGCCCCAACTCATCTAATACATAACTGATATCTTTAGGTCGATCGATAAATTCACTGACATCAAATACTTCTTTGCTCGCACCTGCTAGCAGTTGTTTAAATCTCTGGGTGTTACTCCCAGGATGCTCCAGAGTGACGGCTACAAAGCCGTGAGAGGCGAGGTGTTTGGCGATCGCGGCAAAATGTTGGCGATCGGATGCCAAGCCGTGGGAAAAGACGATTACGGGTGCAGGTTGAGACAATCCTTGCGGTAAATAAAAGTCTACTGTAAATTGCCGATCGCGCCGCGAATGTTTCAAGATCTCGGTTTGCAATTTAATTGGATATATGCCTGGGCTAGCCAAATTTGCCATCGCTTTCGGTTCGATCTTTGGCTCGGATTGTGCCAACTCCACCGACAGTCCTTCGACACCTGAGATGACGCTCTGAGTTTCCTTGCCAAGTCGATCGATCTTGTTGGCCATCTCAAACCCTTTTTCTACATTTAACCGCATCGTTGGCGCGGGATATTTTCGCAAGAAAGTGAGTAAAGATAAACCACTAGGATCTGCGGCGGCTGAGATTAATCCAGCGCGAATTGCTTTTGCCCCATTCAAATTGTGACTTGACACTCCAGGCGTAGTTACAGGAACACTTTGAACTAGATTGCCCAAATATGTGAGAATATTTCCCCCGATCGCTGAGTTAAAGAATTGAGATACTTGTAATGGACTAAAATCTGATTTAAACTTCAAAAATTCGCTGACATATTTACGATCTTTTTCGTCGATCGAATTCAGGAATGGAGCTAATTCTTTACCGACGCGACCTTGTTTGACATAGTTTTCCAATTCTTTGACTGAAATACCAAACTCGATCGGCCCGATCGCAAATTCAACTCTTTCTGCTGCCTGAGCCGATCCGATCGTCATCGATCCTGCCCAGACTGCTATAGATCCAAACCAAGCAAATAGCCGATTTTTTCTGAGCCGAAATGGTGATAAGTTTGTTTGATGAATCAAGGTATTCATGTTTTCAAGATCTCAATCCATTTTCTCACCCCAATGCTATAGCTTCGGAATCTTCGATATCGTCCGTATTTTCTTCAAAATATAGATCGAGCAAGGTGCTAAGAGCAATATCATTATTATTCAAAACACGATCGTTGTCGAGACTGTTGTTTTGTACCAAAACATCGTGAATAGTAGCATAGTTACTGGCAGGAGCGATCGATTCTTTCCACGGGATGATAATCGCGTCATCTTCAATTGCTTTGACTAAATATAGTGGCAGAACTTTAGGGTTGCTAAACCAGCCATCTTGGTCAACCAGAAATCCTAATAAGCATTTTTCATCTCGATCGAAGATTGGAGCGACAACAGTTTCGATTTTTTCACCAGAATCGTAAGCGATAACGGGTTTACCAATGATATCTTTTAGTTTGAGCACGATCTTTATTTGTCTGGATGTGAGTTACTTGCTTTGATTCTACCAGTTCGCACTCTAGGAACTAATCTATCAATAGAGCTAAATTAAGTGACTGAGCTAGTATCTCATTAGATATAGCGATCCTATTTGAGAATCTAGATCTTTCTAGTCTACTCTTTGCGCCCTCTGCGCCTTTGCGGTTAAAAAAATCTTGAAAATCATTGAGGATCGCTATAGATCGTGGGATATTTTAAAGTGTGTTGAAAATCATCCAATCTTGAATATTTGCAGTCTTGAGCACCGACTCAGATCGATCGATTTCAGCATCAGTTCCTGTGACTGTCAATAGATATTGTCCTTGCGCCAAAAGCTCCTCATAATACTTTGCTTGGGTTTTGGAAATCTCCAAACCACCTTCGCCGCTGAGTACTCCCCCCGATACGGCTCCATAGAAAGCTCCAGTTGCCATCCCCACCAACACGACAGCACCGCTAAACGCCGGGAAAGCTAATGTTGTCAGTGCCGCGACTACGCCACCGACAACAGTTCCTACCGCTCCAGCCTTCACAGCTACCTGTTCGACGGGACGATCTCCTGTAAACTCATGTTCGGACTCAACCACTGGTGCTGTCAATTTTTCCAATTGCGGATCTTCTGAATCGATCTGTGGGACAACAACCGAAACATTACTCATTTGTACACCAGCCGATTTGAGTTGTTCGAGTGCTGATTCAATTTGTTGAAGGTCAGAAAATCTACCCAATCCATTTTTGTGTTTTGTCATAATCAATATTCTCTAGGATGGTAAATTATCGGTCAGGATTCTTGCTCGTACCGATCTGGACTTAGCAATTTTCAATTCTAGCTGCGGCTGCTTGTGCTTGGGCGTGTTGCAATCCTTGAAGAGCCGAATTTTTTTGCAATTGGGCGAGATCGTAGGCAGCTTTAGCTGTCTGTAATTGTTGGCGAGTGGCTTTACCTTGTGAAGCTAGAGTATTGTCGCGACTGTAGTCAGATTGGAACTTTTGTAAATTGGTATTAGCTTGAACTAAATGCGCTTGCGATAGAGAAAGTGCCACTCGAACGTCTTGTTTGGAGTTTTCAGCTAGGCAAATACCGCCTTGCGCTAAATTTTTCTGACCACCAATGACTGGGGCTGTCGAGGCAATAATTCTGGTATTCGCAGAGTTTCCATCGGTAGAAGTGGCTTGGGTATAGCGATCTCCAGCAATACTTGCAACAATTATCCCGATGCCCAATCCTACCCAAATCGACGAGACTAGTAGTTTTTTTGGTGGCGTTGGCTGTGCTGGATTCGATCTATCTCGATCTGCGACAGATGTTAATTTAGTTTTAGGGCGAAATTCTGTGCTCATAATCAGTCTCGCTTTTGGTTGTGAGGAGTGATTGAATTAGATTTTTGCGCCCCCATTGACGCAAATTTCTTGACCTGATATCCACCGCGCTTCTTCACTCACCAAAAATGCCACCACGTCGGCAATGTCTTGGGGTGTCCCCACACGATTGAAGGGCGAACTATCGGCAGCTTGTTGCTGGAATTCGGGCGGTAAACGATCGAACATACCAGGTACAGTCGGCCCAGGTGTTACGGTATTGACCGTAATATCACGATTTCCTACCTCTTGTGCCATTACTTGGGTAAATAGCTTGACTGCTGCTTTGCTCGCTGCATAAACCGCTGTTCTGGCACTAGGATATAAGGTTGTTGAAGAGGAAATATTCACGATTCTGCCACCATTGCCCATGTGTTTGGCGGCTTCTTGTAATGAGAATAAAACGCCACGCACATTCAGGTTAAATACTCGATCGTAGTCGTCTTCTGTGACTTTCTCGATCGGGCTAACCGTACCACCTATTCCAGCATTATTGACCAAAATATCGAGCTTACCGAAATATTCGATCGTCTTGGCAAATAAAGTATGAATGTCAGCTACTTTGCTCAAATCGGCCTGAATGGAGACACTTTTACCGCCTGCATCAGAAATCGTATCGACAACTTCATTCGCTGCCTGTTCGCTACCAGAATAGTTGACGACAACGTACGCCCCATCTCGTCCCAATCGCTCGGCAATCCCGCGCCCAATCCCGCGAGATCCGCCTGTGACGATTGCTACTTTGCCCATTAAATCTGCCATATTAAAGATTTTCCGATTATATTAATTGTCAAGTGCCGATCGATTCGGTATAACCCTGGATATTTTCAGGCTCAAACTGGTTCAATACAAGATTCGCTTGCTGAGTGAGTTTACCTGTCCCCTTGACAATAATTAAATATTTACCTGAATTAAGGCGATTGCGGTAGGGTAAGGCATCGCCGCTACCTACAGTTAACCCGACGATACCACCGTTAAAATAGGCACCCATTGCTCCAGCAACAGCACCGAATAGTCCACCAATAAAATGATTGGCAATTGGATCGATCGCTGGAATAATTTCAATCGCTGTCAACCAATTAAATGCGTAGCCTGCAATAAAGCCAAAGGACACTAACCAATACAATTGTCGATTTGCACCGATCCGAGCTGCTTCGTTAGGATGAATCAAGCCGTAGTCATCTGCGCTTTGATAACCATCGCCTAAAAGGTCAATTTGGTCGCTCGGCAAACCTTCTTTTGCTAAAGCAGAGTAAGCAGCTTCAGCTTGAATTTGGTTTGATAATACTGCAACAATATAATCCATAATAGCCTTACTTTTCAAGGATTTGTATTGATATGCTAACAATATGAATACTCAAGAGCTTCCTTCTAATGAGGGAGATCGAATCTATCTAAATAGATAGATTCGATTTTAATTTTTGGTCGCTAAGGGATGAGGATTAAATAACTTGCGTAGGTTGGGTAGCAGCCCGCGTAAGCGCAAAGCGTTGGCGTAGCCTGAGCGTCTCCTTTGGAGAAAAACCAATATCCTCAGAGCTAACTTATTACTTATTACTTATTACTTATTACTTATTACTCGATCGATGGCGCACAGATGGCAAATCGTACCATGCCAGAAAGGGATACTCATGATGTTCCCAGTGATAACCAAAGTGATAGCAGGTTAAAAACGACCAAATCGGTGGATAATTGCTACTAGTTGCCCGATGAGAAGTTTCAGCATTACTGGAGCGATGTGGCAAATAAGTTCCAAAGAAAAATAGCTGCATCGTACTTAGCAACATTGGTAAAACCCAGAATAAAAATAGATTGACGATCGGTATATGCAGCCCAAAATACAAAAGAATAAAAACTGCCCCTAATCCAAATAACTGCAAAACTATTTGTCGCAAGTTTAGGTATCCTTTCATGAACTTTAGATACCAAATCGAAATATTACAGTCGTGAAAATCAGGATCGCCAGATTTTCCAGGCTGCTGATGATGTTGCCAGTGATTGAAAGTTAGTTTTTGATAGTCCAGGAGTGCATATAATATGACTGCCGATCGACCGATCGCATCATTTAATTTACGATTACTCGAACATACAGATCCATGAATTGCATCATGAGCCACAATGAATAATCCAGTCTGGATAAATGTTCGGCCTAAAATGCTCAATATAATCCATAAAGGCAGTGACTGATAAATGTCGATCGATGACAAGAATACGAAGCTACTAATCCAGATCGTCCCGATGACCGCAGCAACTATAATTCCCGTCAATGGCTGTAAATTATCGTGCTGCACACAATTCTTCCTCGTTGAGAAATACCATTGTTTCTGCGCCAGCTCTACCGAAAGTAGGCTCCAATCCCTGTGGCATCTCGACTATATACTTCCAAGTTCCATCCTCAAAACTGTAGCTTCGCACAATTCCTTCTCCACCGATAAAGCTCACTTGTCGATCGCATTCGTACAGCCTTTTTGGTGCAAAATTCGCCCTATGTATCTTAATTCCTGCCTTATTCATGGAGGATAAATATCCCGCCTTTTTGTAAAATTTACTGGATCGAAAAGTGTGAGATACTAGTTTTTTAAGTTAACATCTCACACTTACTTTTAAAAAATTGTCTTATTTTTTATTATTCTAGGCAGGCATTAGCACTGTATCAATAATATGAATAACACCATTATCAGCAGCAATATCAGGGGTCACGACTGTCGAATTGTTAATTTTGACACCACTAGAGGCATCAATTTTTACCTCAGAACCTTCAACTGTTTTTGCTGATTTCATTTTGACCACATCAGCCGCCATTACCTTACCAGAAACAACATGATATGTCAGAATCTTTTTGAGCTTGGGAATGTCTTTGAGCAAACTATCAACAGTACCTTCTGGCAGTTTCGCGAATGCTTCGTCACTGGGCGCAAACACTGTAAAGGGACCTGTACCTTTAAGAGTTTCGACTAAGCCCGCAGCCTTAACTGCTGCAACTAGAGTGGTAAAAGAACCTGCTTTTACAGCAGTATCAACGATATCCATATTTATGCCTGTGTTTTTGTATGCACTTCTACCATATCAATCGAATCAGTTACTCACGTCTCTCAATAGACTGATTAATATCTACTTCTTTAGAGTGATGCCGATCGAATACAATCTATGTAAGCTGAGTATTACTGAATCGACAATTTACTTAGCATTATGGCTAGCAAAAGACAAATTTAAAGGTCGAGAAAATTCAAGTCAAGCAGATTTGGCGATTGAAGATGCAGGAAATCGATTTATTTCCCACCCATATAAATCAGTAAATTGCTTAAAGAGCTGCATCATTTCATGGTTGAAAGCTTTATTAGATATAGTTTTATGATGAATGTTTTTATTGGCTAGCTTGTGAAGATAAGGCATGTCTTCAAATAAAGTCAGGCAAGAAGCACAATGGAATAATATTTGTAAAATTGGCTTGGGAAATCTACTCTCACTGTAGATATCGATGAATAATTTGTGTAGACGATCGCCAAGTGGTAAGATGTTGAAAATTATAGTGATATTCTGACCATTATAAATCGGAACATTTAGCTCGATCGTATAAGGAGTATGCAGAGTCAACTCTACTTCTACAATTGGCTGTCTCCAAATTTTCAATATATTGAGTGAGGAATTCAATCTCGTCTCAAACTTGAGACTACCACCAGTTGCTGTTTTTTTAATTGGACTGATATTGCCAACTCTCAATCCATTGAGACTGAAATTATGGACTGATTCTAAATGCTTTAGATTCAACAAATGGTAAATTTGACAAAGATATGGAATTGGTAAAACATATTCTTGGCTGATGATATGGTGTCGATTGAGATCGAGCATTCTTACTTCAGTTTGGCGAAGATAAGTTTCATCTGGAGGTACGATCGCATCGAGTTTATAATATTTAATTGTATTAATACTCTTAGGCTTCAAACTTATCTTTTTTACTGCTGTCGTTGTCATTGCTACTAATCCAAAGTCATAAGTAGGTTCTAAAAAATGCCTGTAGCTGCATCAACGCACAAAATTAAGAGAGAGATTTGCTCTCGCATCCCCTTAAATAGCTAAGTTTTGTCGATTTTCTTCTGCTGTTGGCGTTAGCCTATCATCGACATGGCGGCAATGCCAAGTCCAACGATTATCCATCGCTAATATTTTTTTGCTAAATAAACTATGTCAAAGATCGTGCCGATTATTCTTGCAGAGCGAGAGATAGTCGGCACGCGCAAATCTATCGAGGAGCCATGCTTGAATAGTGCATAAGATTGTAGAAGTGAAGAACGCCTTCACCAGATAGCAATTCGGTTAGTAGAGCAGCTACGAATCCGAGCATTGCAAAACGACCATTCCAGATTTCGGCTTGGGGCGTAAATCCCCACTGCCAATCATTACGATCTTTGTTGTTGATTTCTTTGGCAGAAGTTGTCATGATAGTGACTCCAAATCTTGTGTGTATAGGAACTAGATCGATAAGTTAAACGGCTAGGAGCATCTTCACTTGCCCTAGCCGATACATCAATCTGTCATAATCCTATCAATTCGTTATATATATTCATATCTCTCAAAGGGATGAGTTATCAGATCGTTATCAAAACAGTTAAATCTACCATTTGACGGATGAGCAATTTTTGTCGATCTTTTATCTTTAGGTTAAGAGAGTTTATTGTTACGTGGGCAAACGTCTACCATCAAGGAGAACACATCATGTCCATATCTATTGAAGATTCCAAGCGGACAGCAATCGCCTGTAAGCTAGCAGATATTAAGGAAGTCCAAAACTTACTTATTGCTAATGAAGAGAAGTTGATGTCCAGTTGCAGCGACCAAGAAATTCGCGACAGACTCGGACACATGTTGGCTGACGATCGCAAAAATCTAGGTATTCTAGATACTGTCAGCATTCAATATGGCGTGCAGGGCAAGCCCCATGAAACAGTCATGATGATGGTTGAAAAAATTAGCGAGTTGATGGACGGATCTGAGCTTTCGCTCTATGAAAAAGTCTCTCAACACGAGCTACTAAAACATCAACAATTTATGTCAGGTGTTTTGGTTCATAAAGCTGCTCAAGTCGTTGGCGCAGATGTGGAAGCGGCCATTACTCCCTTGAATACGCTCAATTTTGAGAACCGCGCTCATGAAGAACAGCTCAAAGGCGTATTAGAAGTTCTAGGTGTGCGTGAATTGACTGGACAAGAAGCACAACAAGGGCTGTGGTCGCGGGTACAAGATTCTGTCGCCGCACTTTCTGGGATTGTCGGCAGTGCTGTAACTCAAATCAGCGATAAGTCTGACATGAGTATCCAAGACATAATCCGTATGGATCATAATAAAGTCGGTATGCTATTTACGCAAATCGAACAAAGTAACGATCCCCAAAAAATTGAGGAGTATTTTGGACAAATCTACAAGGATTTATCTGTTCATTCAGAAGCAGAGGAACAAGTTGTTTATCCTGCCGTGCGCTCATTTTATGGAGAGACCCAGGAATTATATGACGAGCAAGCCGAGATGAAAGTCATGCTTGCAGATCTAAAATCTTCAAGTTCTTCAGCCAATGATTTTAAGTCTAAAGTCGAGACATTGAAAACTGCGGTGATGGCTCACGTTCGCCAAGAAGAAAACACCATGTTTGCAGCGATTCGCAGCAACTGTAGCGATACGCAGCAGGAACAATTAGCTACGCAATTTAAGGCGGCAAAAAGTAAACTGCAAACTGAATATGCTGCCTAAGCTCAAGCTCGGTTTTCACACTTAACTATTTTTGGGACTATGGAAAATAAGTCTTTTCTATAGTCCCTCTTATTAAGCTGTTCTACATCTAAATCTTAGAGGGTGTTTGAAAAGTATACGGGTTTCACTCGTAAACCTTAGATAATCCCCCCTAACCCCCCTTAAAAAGGCTATCCATTACCCACAGATTTGGCGATCGCCAAATACAGGAATTTCATCTTCAATACATGAGGATTTTGCAAGGGTTTGGGCGATCCGGTTTCCACAGGTAGGGGCACGATACACCCTAGCCCCTACCTGTGGAAACCGCAACCCATATGGCATGTAAGATCTGTGGGTAATGGATAGCTTAAAAAGGGGGGGATCGGATCCGGCTCCCCCCTGCTTGGTGCAACGCACGCTGAGGAAACCTCAGCGCGTAGGGCGAAGCCCCGCCAAGGGCGTATGCATCCGCTTTTTAAGGGGGAATGGGGGGGATTCTTCAGGGGTGAAGGTAACAAATTTGACTTTTTAAACATCCTCTTAGGGTCAACTTAACACCATAGACGATCGAATTCTAGGAGGACTCTTAAATGACTGGACAATTATGTTGGATTCCCAAGTTTGGCGGTAATGGAAAATTAGCTCTGCACCTAAGATTTGAATCTTATCATCCCTGGAAACCTTATACCAATTTTCCTGGCCTCTGTGTCCCAGATTATCCAATCCCAGGCGGTTCGCGAGGTTGGGCGACTAGTCAAAAACTTTTACAGGCAGGATGGACGATGGTTTCGACCAAGCAAGTGCAATGGTCTTTCGTTGGCGTAGCCTCTCCCCTGGAGAATCGATCCGCCAGCAATTTAATTAATTTATCCGATGATGACCAATTAGCAGCTTAATGAAATTTAGGGTAGGGGCGATTAGTGAGTTGCCTCTACCCTAAATTTCTGTATAAAAAACTAGACCAGTCGGCTAGACTTCGTTTGTTTTGTCTTTGTTCAAGCCATCACCAAACCGCGATGTAATACTCGATCGCGAAGCGCAGAGGTTGCCCAATTGCCGCTAAATTGGGCGCGATCTGCTCGATGTAGGGTACACCGATTGTCCCAGACCAAAATATCATCTGGTTGCCACTGATGACAGTACAGCCGATAGTGACGAATTGAATGCTGGTAAAGCAATCGAATTATCCTCTTAGCGGCTGTGGGCGGGATGCCGGAGATCGCCTGACAGCGTTCTGGGGTTGATAAAAATAGTGCCAAACGACCTGAAATCGGATGTCGCTTGAATAAGGGATGCCAGCATTGGCTTTCTACATCTGCGGCTAAGGTCAGACCCGACACTACATGAAGCACGCAAGCGTCTGCGAGTTGCTGTTTGACGGCACTAGGTAATGTTTCGTAGGCACGATATTGGTCTGAAAAAAAGAATGTGCCACCATCTGGTGTCGGGATATTTACTGCCCGTAAGCCAGTAAATGCAGGCGGTAGAGCAATGTAGCTAGTATCTGTATGAAAGACACTTCTGGGCGGTCGAGTCCGACCAACATTACTGACAATATTTAGATCGGGTTGATGGGCGACAGGCGTTTCACCGATGGTAAAAGTCAATGCTCCCAATCGAGCCAGAAAGGCGACAAAATCCGCATCGCTAGCCGACTGTTTGCGGAAGATGACAAATCCACGATCTGCCAGTCTCTCTTTGAGACCGACGATCTCTTTATCTTGGAGATCCGTAATGTTTATCCCAGTCGCCTCGACACCAAATGGTGAAAGTACTCGAAAATTCATGTTTCTGCTCGCAACTATTTCTATTTTGACAACATACTCGATCTTAGAAGGTGTTTGAAAAGTATAATTTATTGTTCCTCAACCCTAGAGATCTCCCCCAGCCCCCCCTAAAAAGGGCTACCGTGTATACACAAGTTGGCTAGAGTTCAGTTTTGACTAATTTACCCCCCAAGCCCCCCTTGCCAAGGCTATGCGTTACCCACAGATCATACATACGTTGTGGGTAGCGGGTTCGACTGGTATGTGCTTTTCATGGAAAGGACATAACAGTCGAACCCGAACCCACTCAAACCCATGCG
>JANOPX010000363.1:0-22942 GCA_031422115.1 Chamaesiphon sp. VAR_4_metabat_408
CCCGTCCCCCCGTCCCCCCCACACCCCAGATTCACCCACACCGACAAGAAGAATTAGTGAAATTAAACGCGGGATTGGGATTGCCTGTGGATAGTCAGATTGATTGGTCGTTATTGGATATTGCTTTGACTCATCCGACAATGGGGATGCCAAATTACGACCAATTGGAGTTTATTGGGGATTCTGTGGTGCGGTTGGTGGCTTCAGAATGTCTGTGGAAAACTTATCCCGATAAGACTGTGGGGGATTTTTCGGCGGTGCGAAGTATCTTGGTGAGCGATCGAATTTTGGCTCAACTTGCTGATGGGTATGGGTTCGATCGATATCTCCTCCTAGCTGCTAATGCAGTCTGCGATCCTGGGGGTCGCATCACTCGATTGGCTGATGCGTTTGAAGCCGTACTTGCCGCATTATATTTGAGCAGTAATAATCTCAACCTCATCCACTGCTGGCTCGATCCTCACTTCCAAAAATTGGCCACCGAAATTCTCCTAGATCCAGCTCGCCAAAACTACAAAGAGGCACTTCAATCATGGACGCAACGTCATTATAAATCTGTCCCAGAATATCGCGTTAGGGAGTCTGGAGCGACGAATGATTTTACCCAGAGATTTATCGCCGAAGCTTGGTTTCGAGACATCCACCTCGGTACGGGTAACGGACATTCCAAAAAAGCCGCCGAGCAAGCCGCCGCAAAGGTTGGTTTTGCCCAGTTGACGGTACTATTCCCCAATGACTCCAAACCTATTTGACACCTTTTGTCTCCGATCGACTACTGTTTCTATAGATCTCGACAATATGGCACTAATTAGGATTAGAATAGGTCATAAATATATGCAAGATCGAATCGCCAAAAGAGCGCGTAGATCGTATTGGCTACTCTAAAGCTACCGATTACCGACCGTAGGCTACGCCAACGAATTCCTCCACAACCCTCCCGTACCCATCAGTCATCAAAGACTAGCGGTGGATTATTAAAAAAAATATCCCTCAATAAATTTCCCGATTAGGGGTGTTCCGACAAGTAAATTAAATTACTCCTTTATTCAAAAAAAAATCATGGAATCCGCAAACCTAAACACCCGCACCTATACAGTCCAGACATGTACCCTCAGCGTCACCACCAAGCCGCGTTCGTTACCGCACTTACCACGATTCGACCGATCTAAATCGGGTGATTTTACAATTCAGATCGATCGAACCGAAGATCCAGGCGCAGAGCCAATCCGCTTCAATGGTCAACTAGATCGATTGGACAACCTCCAACACGTAGTCAGTGAATATGTGGCGCAGCTAGTCGCCCAATTTCCGATGGGGACTGCTGAGAATGCCGAAAACTATTCCGCCGAACTACAAGATATCGCCCCCGAACCAATCCCCGAAGCTGCTGTAGTCAGTCGGCTCTACCCCACATCGGGAATCGCCAAAAATTTACCTGGGCTACGGACTAAATCATCACAGCTTGCAGTAGAAAATATCCCAGCCCCTGAAGCCAAATCAGCCAATGCGTTCTCGGCAGCAACTATCTCCAAACTACTCGGTCGCTCCAATCCCGTCAGTGGCTCCCTCATCGCCCCAGACAGCCATGTCGCATCCAAATCCGTACAAAATGAGCTAACCGATCGAACGGGCACACTCCCGCGCCTCACAGTGGGCGATCGACCCCTCGAACACAAACTTTATTTGAGCGATAATAATTCTGGTCGAGTTCTGACCCTCACCCAAGGTCAACTTTTCAATCTGGAGACTACACTAAAAGAGTATACCAACGAAGTGGTAACTACCAGCCCAGTTGTACAGCAGAAGCTGGATGTAGTCAAAACTTCAAAAATTGAGACTCCCAAAATTGAAGCTCTAAAAATTGAAGAGCCTAAAATTGAAGCTCCCAAAATTGAAGCTCTAAAAGCTGAGACTCCAGAAATTGAAGCTCCCAAAATTGAACAGTCTGCAAAATTCAACTCTATAGCTACAACCTCAGCCCTCTCCCGACTGCCCAACTTACCCAGTTTACCTGGCAAAACAAGCAGTCGCTCCTACGACTATGGGGATGAATCTCGACCTGCATTTATGTCAGCCCTTCCTTGGGTAGCCGCCGCAGCGATAGTTGTCGGTGTCCCATTATTCTTATTCGGTGCCAACCCCGATTTGCTCAAAGAATCGATGGCTAAAGTGAAAATGCCCAGCGATCCTCGCGAGCTATTCAACAGCAAGAAATCTAACCAACCCGAACAGCCAGCAGCCAACCCCACAGGAGATGGTGTTGCAAACGCTGCAACACCCGGTCTTCCCAAACCTTGGGAATCCAAACCAGTCGAACCACCCGCATCTACACCTAGTGCTGCATTACCAGGCGCACCCATCCCTCAACCTTCCGGCGCGAGTGAAATTGGGATTGCCCCATTACCGCCGAGCATCATGAATATTGGCGAAGAACGGGCAGCAGTACCAAATCTACCTACGACCCCCACTCCTGGAGCACCTGGAGCGGCGGTTGCTAGTGTCAATCCTACCACTCCTGGGGCACCTGGGGCAGCGGTTGCTAGTATGCCTCCTCGAATTAATCCCATCCCATCAGACATCGCCCCCAACCCCCTATCATCGCCGATTTCCACCGGAACCTCTACCCCAGTAAATAAAAAGCAGGCTCCCATTCCAGGTGCAAAACCATCAACTCAACCCAGTACAAATAAACCGATAGTCAGCCTGGGGGGGATGCCTAAAACCCTTCAACCCACCACCCCTGTAGCGAATAAGTTCAAAACTATCAGCCCACTCACATCTACCCCTACACCAGTTCGTTCGACAACTTCGGCACCCAAATCGGATCGAGTCAAAAAAGTAGCGTCGCGAAATACTAATAAAGTTGGCGTTTCCCAGCAACCAATTAACTTACCACCAGCTTTCGATATGGGTAACGAACCTCCCTTATCACCCCCACCATTTCCCACCGCCAAACCAGACAAACCTACCCCAGTCAAACAACAGCAGAAAGTTGTAGCCAAATCCACTCCAAAACCAGTGGCAGTTACCAAGAAAGTTGCCAAAGTGACCCCTCTAAAGAATCGCCAGTCAAAACAACCTGTCATTATCGTGCCAGTGCAACCAGCAGATCCCCGTACCGTGCCATCAGAATTCTCCACTCCAGCGGGAATGCCTGAGACGAATACGCCTTCAGCTCCCCCAATTATCATCCAACCACAGCTCCAGTCAAATAATCAAAATATCAATCCCGCTGAAGATCCCTCTCTCCAAGAAACCAAGCGTTATTTCCAAGCCAAATGGCGGGCGGATTCTTCCCAAACCAGCACACTTCAGTACGTCGTTCAAGTCAACGCCAAAAGTGGCTTAGTTCGGAGCGTCAATCCCCAAGGTGAAGCAGCCACCACCTATCTCAACAAAACTAACGTGCTCAAAGCCGGACAAAAATTAGTTCCGTCAACCACCACAGGTGAGGGAGATCAAAAAATTCGGGTGCTACTCCACCCCGATGGGAAAGTCGATGCCTTTGTCGAACCCTAATTAAACCTCTGCTCGGTACGGTATTGGTTTTACCCCACCCCAGCCCTCCCCTTGCCAAGGGGAGGGAGCAAGAGTCAGATTAGAGAATATCTTTTCTTTTTTGGAGCCAAGTTGCGATCGACAAATAAACAGTAATATGTACTAGTAACATCAGCCAGTTATTAGTCAGATTCTTCCATGTCTGCTCATAAGCAATCCCCGTGGGGAATGGTAAGTCCTTGAGATTGTCAGTTTGCAGCTCTTTGGGGAGTAAAGCATTGACATTGACGATCGTACCATAAGCAGCTATCGCCCATCTACTGAGCATCAACGATGAGATAAACGCCCCAATTCCTTCGAGCTTGAATAATACCCCTGAGAAAATAATTTGGGGTAGTAGTAATAGCGGTAAGGCACTATTTGCTTGGCTGCTATTACCCACGGCGGTGGATACTAATAAACCTAGACTGAAGCTAGCAGTGAGGGTGAGGAAGGTATTAATAATAATGCCTAGTTGCCAAGAAATTAGTCCGGCAGCAGGTGATTTAAAGCCGATGGAAATAGTTAATAAGATTACGAGGGTTTGGAAAATTGCTAGCACGGCAAGTACGGTTACTTTCGAGCCAATATAGGCAAGAATGCGGAGATTCACCAATCTTTCGCGGAGATAAATCGCGGCTTCTTTGACGATTTCTTGCAATGAACTCGACAAACCTACCCATAAGGAGGCGCAGGTAAATACGAATAATACTTGCAGTGCTAAACCAGGTAAACCAACTTCCGGTTTCTCACCTAGGATAAATGGATCCTTATCCCGCAGGGCAAAGTTTATCAACCCAATTCCAGCGGGTGCGGTAAATAATGCTAGTCCTAAATTGACTCGATCGCGACTGAGTAGAGTAAAATAACGTTGGCTAAATATCTGCCACTGAACGAAGGGATTGGCTTTTTTGGCAGTTGGCGGAAGTTGAGTAGTGCTACTGGGAATTGGGTTAATACTATTCGCGATATACTTTTGATAATAGGGTGAATTTCGATATAATTGGACGTATCGATCGATCTCACTCGTCTCTTGAAGATTGATATAAATATTCGCAAAATCAGTCACGCCAAAGAATTGAAGCGCATCGGCTGGCGTACCAAAATAACACAATTTACCGCCACCGCCCAGAAATACGATCCGATCGCAATCAGTGATATTTGCAGTAGCATGGGTAACTAAGACGATCGTTCTTTCGCCCTCATGTGCCAAATCTCGCAACAATTCCATCATCTGTTTATCCAACCCCGGATCCAATCCAGATGTGGGTTCATCCAAGAAGAATAACTTCGGATTTGCGAGTAGCTCTACCCCAATACTCACCCGCTTTCTTTGTCCGCCGCTCAACTCTTTTATTGTTGCGGTGCGGCGAAAAGTCATCTTGATATCACTTAATGCTCGTTCGACAATCTCTTTAATATTCGTATCCGGTGGAAGTCGCAATTTCGCAGCGTAGGTGAGTACTTCTTCCACAGTTAGATCCAGATGGATGATATCATCTTGAGGCACATAACCAATTTGGTCGCGATAGATATTAAAATTCTGGCGTAAATCGCTCCCATTAATATTTACCATCCCCATCGTCGCCGCCTCAGTGCCCAATAACGTCCGCATCAGCGTCGATTTTCCCGCACCGCTCCCTCCCACCAGAGCGACAAATTGACCTGGTTCTAGGGCGAAAGAGAGGTCATCTAGACGACGTTTGCCTTTGGTTTCGAGTATTACTCGATCGACATCCAGCCGGATTTGATTCCCTCGATCGAGAATTTGCAATTCATCGCCCCGAACGACTAAAGTAAAAGGGCCAATCCTAATCGTCGCACCATCATTGACGATCGTCGGCTGAGAAATCCGTTGTCCGTTGACAAATACCCCATTGGTACTGAGATCGCGGATAATATATCTACCGCTACCATCTTGATTAATCGTGGCGTGATTGCGAGAAATTGTCGGTGCATCTAGTTGGAGCGTCGCACTAGGATCTCGCCCCAGAGTAACAGATTTTTGCTTGAGCGAAGTAGACTGAGCACTATAATTAATCCGTGCCAAATTGCTCGAATTGGGATTGATATAGGTGACTCGAATCAGTGTTTTGGGATCTAAGCCGATATTTAATACCATCCCATTTTCCAACCGACAGCCAGTTTGCGGTGTAATCAGCGATCGATCGAGATATAGCCGATTGCTACTGGCTGTTTGCCCATCGCCATCGAAAATATAATAATCCTCTCCATCCTTTTTAAAAACCGCCTGTTTGCGCGAGACGATTTGCCAGCTATCGGGTACGAGGGTGTCAACGAGGCTGGGATCTCGCCCTAATGTATGTTTATCTTGGGTGAGTGGAAAAATTGCCGTCTCGCCTTGATTCTCAAGTTGTAAAAATGGACTGTTTAAAACAACTGTTTTAGCTGTCATTTGGGATGTGAGGATAGGAATATCGTTAGCATAGTACAACATTACAGTACTTGTTGGTGCTATGAGGGGCATTATTAGCGGGGGGATTCAATAACTTGCGTAGGTTGGGTTGCGGATGCATACGCCCTTGGCGGGGCTTCGCCCTACGCGCTGAGGTTTCCTCAGCGTGCGTTGCACCAAGCAGAGCCTCGAAACCCAACTCTAGGGATGTTGGGTTTCGAGGCTCAACCCGACTTAGCGGGGGGATTATATACCTTTAGTCCGTTGGCATTTCTTGTGGTGATAGAACAAAGGAGTCTGGGGGTTCTGACCCCCAGACCCCCCATTGGGTGGGGGAGTGTCCCCCCCCCAAACCCCCCCTCAAAGCATAGGTGGTTTGAGACGGTGAGTTTGGCGTACAGCCGCTTTGTTGGTTTGTGAGATTGCCTAACCCCCAACCCTGACTGACGAACAAGACAGCCGCCATCAAAAGATTTGTCCGTCAATCAGCCCCTAACCTCTAATCCCTAATGTATGAGAGACTGAATTGAGCCGAACGAATCGGAGCAACTTTCTATGAAAACATTTCCATCCTCAGAAGCCCTCCGCCGCTTGCCGATTGGCTTGGCGGACATTGCCGTAATTCTTGGCACATTGACACTCCTCACACTAATTGCCAGAGTTGGGGCGGGAACTTTGGTAAGTTTTCAACCACCAATATCACCAATCGTCGATCTAGATCCGCGTAATCTACCATACTATGCCGGACGATCGACACTTCGCATGTTCGTCGGGCTATTTTTCTCCACCGTATTTACCCTGGTTTACGGCTATGTCGCCGCACACAATCGTCGCGCTGAGAGAGTGATGGTGCCGCTGCTTGATATCCTCCAATCAGTACCAGTGCTGGGATTTCTCTCGATTACCGTGACTGGATTTATCGCTTTATTTCCGGGGAGTCTGCTGGGATTGGAAGCTGCATCGATTTTTGCGATCTTCACCAGTCAAGCCTGGAATATGACTTTCTCATTTTACCAGTCGCTGCGAACTGTACCTAAAGAACTCGACGAAGCTGTCACTTTATACCGCCTGTCTGGTTGGCAAAGATTTACCAAATTAGAAGTGCCTTCGGCGACGATCGGTCTAGTATGGAATGGGATGATGAGTTTTGGCGGCGGTTGGTTTTTTGTCGTCGCCAGTGAAGCCATCAGCGTATTGAATCAGAAATATACCCTTCCAGGTATCGGTTCCTATGTCGCCGCTGCGGTGGAAGCCAAAAATCTATCAAATCTAGGCTGGGCACTACTGAGCATCGCCATTACCATCGCCCTCGTCGATCAATTGTTTTGGCGACCCCTCATCGCTTGGGCAGATAAGTTCCGATTGGAGCAAAATAGCTCCAGCAACGCCCCCGAATCATGGGTGTATGACCTCCTAACCAAAGCGAGGATTCCGCGCTTGCTAGCCCAATTATTGCAGCCTCTGAGCGATAAGCTCGATCGCACCCTCTCGGATCTGACTCCACTTCAGACATTCAAGGCTGAAGATGTCCAACGGGCGGAGAGCGATCGAGTCTATAATCTAGTGTTACTGGCGATCGTCGGTGGATTTGCGACTTGGATTATCCATTTCATCCTGACTACCGTCGGCGTTGGGGAAGTAGTCAAAGCCTTTGGGCTAGGGATGGTGACAATGGTTCGAGTGACGGTATTACTGATCTTTGCTACTCTAGTATGGACTCCCATCGGCGTAGCGATCGGCTTCAATCCGAAACTAGCTAGATTACTCCAACCAGTCGTGCAGTTCCTCGCCTCATTTCCCGCGAACTTTATCTTTCCCTTCGCGACACTCTTTTTCATTCGCACCGGGATTAGTCTCGATTTTGGTAGCATCTTACTGATGTCCCTGGGTGCTCAATGGTATATTTTATTTAACTCGATCGCTGGTGCCCAAAGTATCCCGACAGATCTCCGCGAGATGGCAGACGATATCGGACTAAAAGGCTGGAAACGTTGGCAAAAGCTCATCATTCCTGGTATATTCTCTGCTTGGGTAACTGGGGGTGTCACGGCTAGTGGTGGCGCGTGGAATGCGAGTATTATTTCGGAAATCGTGACTTGGGGTTCAACCACGCTCACAGCCACGGGTTTGGGAGCATACATCGCCCAAGCTACTCAAGTCGGCGATTGGTCGCGAATTGCCTTGGGAATTAGCATTATGAGTCTATTCGTTGTCGGTTTGAATCGGCTCCTATGGCGAAGAATGTATCAGTTGGCAGAAACGAAATATCACCTTTAGGGAATTTTGGATTTTGGATTTTGGATTAAAATCAAAACCACATCCAAAAAATGTTTCAAATCTCTTCATTTATGGCTACTCTTTATACACAAGCTATTAGAGTTGCTGCGTAGTCCTTTTACCCCACCCCAGCCCTCCTCTCGCAAAGGGGAGGGAGCAAGAGCTACCCCGCATCCTCAGAGAGGTTGGGGGGTACACCGATCGCAACTGAATTATAGCCGACTAGTGTATGTGGACTAGGTGATTGTCCCGCCCAATGCCAAGCAGCGAGAATTTTCAATATTCAAGCCTCTTCTCTGAAGATCGATCTTCAATCCAAAATCCAAAATCCAAAATCCAAAATCAACATGAGCAAAACAATTGGCAAAGATCTAATTACTGTCGAACAGGTAAATAAAAGCTTTCCTTTACCAGGTGGGAAGGGCGAATTTCCAGTACTGAGTAATGTCAGTCTGTCAGTTCGATTGGGTGAAGTTGTCGCTCTATTGGGGCGGAGCGGGAGCGGCAAAAGTACCCTGTTACGGATTATGGCGGGGTTGATTCCCCCTAGTCAGGGGCAAGTATTGAGTAATGGGAATTTACTCCGCAGCGCAAATGATGATGTGGCGATGGTGTTCCAGAGTTTCGCCCTATTACCCTGGTTGACGGTGCAGGAAAACGTCGAATTGGGCTTGGAAGCGCGGGGTGTCAGTCGGGAAATTCGATCGCAAAAAGCCCTCAAAGCGATCGATCTTGTCGGTTTAGATGGCTTTGAGAGTGCCTATCCCAAGGAATTGTCGGGGGGGATGAAACAGCGGGTGGGATTTGCCCGTGCGTTTGTCTTGGAGCCGCAAATTCTGTTTATGGACGAACCTTTTAGTGCCTTAGACGTACTCACAGCAGAGAATCTCCGGGGGGAAATCGACGATCTATGGAACGCCAAGACCTTTCCTTCTAAAAGTATCCTAATCGTCACGCACAACATCGAGGAAGCCGTATTTTTGGCCGATCGAGTGATAATATTAGGCTCCAATCCAGGCTGTATTCGGGGAGAAGTTTCGATCGATCTCCCCCGCCCTCACGATCGAGCCGACCCTAGATTCAAAGCTCTGGTAGACTATATTTACACGATCATTACCAATCCAGAAATCGAAGTCACCGGACAAGTAAATGTCTTAGTCCCCACCTCTCCCTATGCCAAACCCCTCCCGCACGCTCGCGTTGGTAGTATTAGTGGACTACTAGAACTAATCGTCAATCGTACCGAAGGTACAGATGATATCCCCAGACTCGCCGAGAGCCTCCAACTCGCCGTCGATGACCTTTTACCGATCGTCGATGCTGCGGTACTATTAGGATTCGCCAAAATTGCCCAAGGAGACATCAAACTCACCGATGCTGGGCAAGATTTCGCCACCACCACCATTCTGCGAAGCAAAGATCTATTCCGCCAACAAGCACTTAAACATGTACCCTCGCTAGCCAGCATGGTACAAGCCTTGGAGGAGAAACGGAGTCATTCGATTCGCGCCGACGTGTTCCTCGATCTTTGGAGTGAATACGTTCCCACCGCCGAAGCCGAGCGACAATTTGCAACAGGGGTAGATTGGGGACGATATGCCGAATTGTTTGAATACGATGCTAGTGAAGAGCGGCTCTATCTTCCCGAAGCTCATTCAGATCTAGAAAGTTTGGCTCCACCTAGTGGTGGATTTTAGATCGATTGAGAGGTTTTTAAAAAGTTATTTGTGGGCTGGGCTGGTTTATGCTAACTAATATGCCTGTGCAATTAACCCATAAACAAAACCTGCCCAACTCCACTAGAATATGTCGATCGCCCACAACCATCGCACCATGAATTCTCTCAATATGGATGTTATTTGTGGGGTGGGCGGGTTTTGTTTGAACGTTGTTATTATTTAGCAAATATTGCTAGCATAAACAAAGCCATCTACAAATTCTGGTACGATCGATTAAATTATCCAGAGCCGTAGGGGCTGGTTTATGCTAATTAATATCGCTGTGCAATTAACCCATAAACAAAACCTGCCCAACCCCACTAGAATATGTCGATCGTCCACAACCATCGCACCATGAATTCTCTCAACATGGATGTTATTTGTGGGGTGGGCGGGTTTTGTTTATGCGTTGTTATTATTCAGCATATATTGCTAGCATAAACCAGCCCCTACAAATTCTGGTACGACAGGTTAAATTGCCCAGAGCCGTAGGGGCTGGTTTCTGCTAACTAATATCGCTGTGCAATTAACCTATAAACAAAACCTGCCCAACCCCACTAGAATATGTCGATCGCCCACAACCATCGCACCATGAATTCTCTCAACATGGATGTTATTTGTGGGGTGGGCGGGTTTTGTTTGAACGTTGTTATTATTTAGCAAATATTGCTAGCATAAACCAGCCCCTACAGATTCCGCTCCGATCGCATTTACACAGAACCGTAGGGGCTGGTTTATGCTAACTAATATCCCTGTGCAATTAACCCATAAACAAAACCTGCCCAACCCCACTAGAATATGTCGCTCGCCCGCAACTATCGCATCACAAATTCTTTCAACATGGATGTTATTTGTGGGTTTGGGCGGGTTTTGTTTATGGGTTGTTATTATTCAGCACATATTGCTAGCATAAACCCTCCCCTACAGATCCTTGTACGTTGGCGAAGCCTCTCCTTTGGAGAATCGCATTTATTCGGAGCGTTGGAATCTGGCTAATAAAATTATGTAACCCACGATCCTAAGTACGTTCGATTCGTTCGAGGCGATGGATGATGCGGGCGGCGAAAGCAGAGCCTTCTATGGGTTTGGTGGCAAAATCATCGGCTCCAGCGGCAAACACTCGATCGATCGCCATCGGCGCAGTATTGGCGGTTAGGAACATAATCGGTAGATTTGCCCACCGCTCGTCGGTACGCACCGCTCGACACAATTCGATCCCGTCATGAGTTGGCATATCTAGATCGAGGATGAGTAAGTCGGGTACGGAAGCTGACAACGTTTCCCAAAATTGACTGGGTTCGGCTAGAGTTGTGACGGCAATGCCCCAGGGTGATAATAGAGCTGTCAATCCTTCGAGTAATGCTCGATCGTCATCGACGATCGTTACTTTGGCATGAGTAACGTTGACTTGTTGTAAAATTCGATCGACTGCGAGCAAAATACTCTCAGCAGAAACGGGTTTGGCTAAAAACAATCGCCCACCTCTACGCGCCACTTCAATCCGCCTATCGAGTGATTCTAGTTCGCTCAACACTATTGTGGGGATACTCGGATAATAACGATCTAATTCTGTTAATGCAGTTAAACCTTCGATGAGGTTGGCAAAACAGTCTAGATCTAAAATAATTAGGTGTGGTTGGTGAGTCGATGCTTCAGGGGAACGGGCTTTCCGCCAACGATGGGTAGCTACTCCAACGGCTGTCTCAATTGCCAAGCTATCTGAGGCGGCTGCTTGTAAAGATGCGCTCATCTTCAGATCCTCGGTAATCACCAATAATCTCACCTCGATAGTTGGTGCCTCGATTGGGCAAAGCCCACACTTCGTGAACGACTCAGTGGCGATCTTTGCTCCCGCTCTACTTTCAATCTCTCGCCGCAACTCAGCTACACCCGGTTGTAATTGGGCAATATGGGCTGAGGTGATGTCGATCTCGCTGCCGAGGAGCAATTCGATTTCTTTGGCGACTTGGGAACCGACGGGTAAGCCAAACGTTCCGAGAGCACCCGCTAAAGTATGGGCGGAATTCCAAGCATTGGTGCGGATTTGGGTAGTTAGTGAGTCAGTTTCGAGGGCGGTGATGACTCGATCGATATTTGCCACTCGATCGAACATGGTACTTCGATGTCGATCCCAAATTTCTGCCAGACGCTGAGGCGCATCCAATGTTTTGACTGGAGCTGTTGCTGGCGGAAAGCCCTCTCTCCTGGAAAATCGATGCTTTAGGTGGTTGGCTACCTCACCTGTGCCCGCCCCAAATTCGTCTGTGAGCCGCTTGAGTCTATATCCGATGCCATAGACAGTTTCCACCAGATCGGCTGGTGCTCCAGCCATCCTCAGCTTGGAACGCAGTCCTTTGATGTGGGTACGAACTGCTTCTTCACTGGGCGCGTCTTCATAAGTCCACAGATGCTCCAAAATTGACCCACAACTGAATACCCGCCGATTGTGCCGGAGCAAGAGTTCTAGTAGTGCATATTCTTTGGGTGTGAGGGCGATCGATTTTCCTTCATAAGCAACTTCACAATTACGCGGATCGAGAGCGAGATTTTCCCAAGTTAGAATCGGTCGAGCGGTAGCGGTTCCCCGTCGGAGTAATGCGCGAATCCTGGCTGTCAAGTCTTCTGGATTGAATGGTTTGATCGCATAGTCATCAGCCCCAGCATCTAGTCCGACTGCTCGATCGCCATCAACTGCCGTCAGCATCAGGATGGGCATCGTATAACCCTGCGATCGCACATGACGACAGATACTAATCCCATCTAATTTGGGTAGCATCACATCGAGCAATATTAGATCGTAATCAAACGCTTCGATAAAAGCCAGCCCAGTTCGACCGTCACCAGCGATTTCAACGGCATAATTACAATGGCTCAAAGTGCTTTTGAGCGCATCGGCTACTAAGCGATCGTCTTCAACTACCAGGATTCTCAAGATCGTCACCTAAATGTGAGTGGCAATAGAGTATTAAATTTTGCTCGTCTACTTTCTAGTATAACATATTCAAACCAGATCCGTTATTATACTGACTAAATTTAGCTACAATCCGGGCAGATGAACTATCTAATTTGGAGAATCGTCGAATCTTGTCCCAATTACATTTGCCAGCCCAAAGCAGTGGCGATTTCCTGTGCCAATCCCAATGGGCTAAATGGTTTGGCAATTGCCGATCGAATCCCCATCTCTGCATAGTTTTGCCGATCGATCGTTTGGACTTTTGCGGTCAATAAAATTACCGGAATCGATCGAGTAGCCGGATTAGCTTGGAGTCGGCCAAAAGTAGCTAATCCATCCATATCCGGCATCATGACATCTAACAAAATCGCATCTGGTTGTTCGTCTTCAGCCTTTGTCAGTCCTTCTAACCCAGAGCTAGCCAAGATTACTTGCCAACCAGCAACAGTTTCTAAGGAAATTTGAGCGACCTCTTGAATATATTCCTCATTGTCAACCACTAGGATTCGTTTACTCGTCATTACATTATTGTTGACTCACTTATAGACACTTACCATTAGTCAAAACAGACTCAGACTTCACAAGTTCCTGTCTATATAGTCACACATTTCGACCTCGGAAATATGAAGATATTATGTAAGTTGGTAAGTTGGGGCAAGTTTAATCAATTTGGGCAACAACAGTCCGATGGCGAGGGGTATTGGCGGTAATAGTCGGAGTTTTGAATCCAGCAGCAACTAGTTCTTTGGTAATATCTAGAGTGAAATATCGATCGAGGTATGGCTCGGTACTCTTGAGCAGAGTGAGAATGTATGGAGCCATTTGACTATAAATAGCTGAGTCGGGATTCATATCCATAATCGCAATATGCCCACCTGGTTTGAGCAAGCGTTTGGCTTCGGTAAAAATCTCGCGGGTAGCTGTCTGAGGCAATTCATGACAGATCAAAAATAAAGACACCAAATCGTAACTCGCCGATGGTAAACCAGTCGTTTCGCCAGCAGCATGAACCCAATTAATATTTTGGGAGAGCTGTTGAGCGCGATAATTGGCAATCGTCAGAAAGTAGGGGGATAAATCTAATCCAGTCAGATGAGCTGTAGGATAAACAGCCTGCATGGCAAAAGTGCTCATCCCGACACTACAACCGATGTCGAGAATATCGGTAGGCGGAGTGTGAATCGTCTGAGTCAGGATGTCGTGATAGCTCTGACGGAGTTGAGCATCGCCAGTGGTACCAGTTTCGGCAAAGATTTTGGCATGTACCGAGTAGGCGGCGACTTCTACTTCCATCGCTGCATCCCAACTCATATTGCCCGCATCATAAGCATGAAAAGAAGTCAGGTAATAATCGGGGTATTTGAGATTTGGAGTAGTTATCTGTGCTAAATCTGCATCCCATTGGGGTGAAAAGTGGCTAGAAGTGCCCCGCGATCGCAAAAACTTCACATCGTCTCGCCAAGCTACGCCGATCGCCTCAGCCCGTTTGATAATCAGCTCTCGTGCTTGATGTTTGGCAAATTTTGCCAGGGGTTTGACAGAGAGTAGGGCATTTACTAATTGACTGGCAATACGCGCGGTAGGATTGATGGTAGTTGTCATGATTCTGGGTTGCTATGCTCGAACGTAAAGCTAGGCTAATAGATGGGGATCTTGTTCTATTGTAGAGTAACTGTCGATCGTCCGCGTTAGATGACTTTAAATGATAAGATCCAAATAGACATAGACATATATTTATGCGTCGAGACACAATCTTTTACCAATTATTTCGACAGTCACCAACTTTATTATTCGATCTGATTCCCGATCCACCGATCGATATTCAAGGGTATACTTTTGATTCTGTTGAAGTCAAGGAAACAGCTTTTAGAATAGATGGGGTATTTAAACCGCCTACTCCGGCTGGAATAGTTTATTTCTGCGAGGTACAATTTCAGACTGATAAATTGCTCTACGAACGCATAATGAGCGAAAGTAGTATTTACAACTATCGTCACCGAGAGGAATTTTTTGATTGGGCAGCGGTGGTAATTTATCCGTCTAGAAGTATCGAACAATCTCGACTGCAAGTAGTCAGTGAGCTGCTGGCAACGGGAAGGATTACCAGAATTTATTTAGACGAACTTGGAGCGGTAGAACAATTACCAACTGGATTGGGATTAATGGTGCTAACGACGCTCGAAGGCGACGAGGCGAAAGCTGAAGCGAGAAGGCTAGTCCAACAGGCACAGAATAGTCGCGATATAATTAATTTAGTGTCAACGATTGTTTTGTATAAATTTAATACTTTAAGCAGAGATGAGGTGGATGCAATGTTAGGAATTGAGTTGCAACAAACACGGGTATATCAAGAAGCAAAAGCTGAGGGCGAGACAATTGGCGAGGTTCGAGGTGAAGCCAGAGGTGAAGCCAGAGGTTTAGAACGTGGGCGCAGTGAAGGCGAACAAGCACTGGTGTTGAAGCTTCTAACTCGCAAGCTAGGCAAGATCGATCCAGCAATTCGTACCCGAATAAATAGTCTTTCGATCGACAAGCTCGAATCTCTAGGTGAAGATTTGTTGGATTTTAATCAGATGGAAGATTTGTCTACTTGGCTAGATGTCGATCGATAATAAGCATACAAAGGAGGGGTTTAAAATCCAAACCCCTCATGACTAAAATTTAGCTGATTCATCAACCACCAAATTTATACCCAACCCCAACTAAAAGACCCAAATCGGCATTGCGATCGTTTGGAAAGCCTGCATTGAGCCGCACCGTGCCCATAAAGTCTTTGGATAGGGAAAGATCTGCACCGCCAGAGATCGCGGGACTTATAGAAATACCATTAGAATATCGTAACATTGCCCCTGCACCAATAAAGGGCGAGAAGATTGTTTCTCCAGCATTGTTGCGAATGGGAAAATCGGCTGTCAAAACAATCATTGATGTCGGCGCACTACCGCCAAAGACGATCGTTGCATCGTGGAGAGAGAAGTTTTCACTAAAGCCAACTTTCGTCAGAATTGCCAGTCCACCTGTGCCTAGAGCGGTTGAATTACCATCTAAACCGATTGCCCCACCAATCCCAATATAGCTACCGCGCTCGCGGATTGTGGGTATGGATGGAACCGATTGAGCGGTAACTGAGGGGGTATCTAAAGCGGTAGAAATGGCTAAACCGCCCAGACTTATTTTTAAAAACCTGACAAAATATTCAAACATTAGCGATAAGGATCCAGCAACTATCTAGTGATACGCTGGAAAATAGCTTATGGATCTGTGGCGGTAATAAAATAGCCAGTTTTTTTTGTTTTATCATCATCAGTTCCCCAGGGAACTTTAGCACCTTGTATCTTCTGGTAGAGTGGGCGAGATTTTTCTTGACGGACTTGGATTTCGACAGGTTCGATTTCGATCCAGTATTCGATCGCTTTTTTAGCAATATTATCTACTGATGAACATGAATCTTCTTCTACAATTCTGGCTATCCCCTTGATAAAAATACCCCCTTCTTCAACAGAACATAAATTAAAAATATAGAGAGCCACTTCTGGATTTTCAGTAATATTGCCTAAGCTTGCTAGTACTCCATTACCGCGATATTCAGGGGAGCGAATCTTCCCGTTACGAATTTCTATGAATCCAGGTGGCCCTGCCCTGAGAGAACAATCAGTCTCCCCATGTCGATCGGCAGTTGCGATTACAAACATTTCTGCCGCAAGAATACGTTGCTCTAACAATGCTAATGTAGAAAGCTCTGAAGTTCCCAAACTAACTAGTTTTTCTGTTATTTCTATGTGAGGCAGAATGTGCTTGCTACAGTGAATGTAGCATTCTTCAGTCGTAATGACAAACCAATATCCATTAGTATCTGCTTTCGCTTTGACAATTAATTCTAGAGGAATAAATTCGCTGGACAATCCATAGAGATTTTTTCCTGGATGTTGTGAACTTTCGAGGATTTCTGTGCTACTTAGAATCTTAGCTTTGCCATTGACATGTAATCCTATGCGCTTGTCTAAAAAGTTAAGGTAATAAAGAGTAATATGAGGATTTGTCTCAACATTTCTCAATGTATGATAGTTATTAGCTCGAACAATAATTGTACTAGGCTCGATAATATAACTATTATCTTCATTTAATTGAATATTGCATCCCAGTCCAGATCGTCCCCAAGTGCTGATGAAATGTAGATCCGTTTGACGAATGAACTTTCGCATATTTTTGTTCAATTTGTCAAAAACTTGCTTCTCATAGAAGCGCACAGCACGATCTCTAGTTTGATATTTTGCTTGTAATAAATGCTCTCCCTCGCTCCCAGGGAATTTTTTGGAGTCTACATTATTAGTCCAGTTCTCTAAGCTGGATCTCTCCACCTGAGTCAGCTTATCCATCTCTGGTAGTAGCTGGATGAGATTCATCCGTTCCCGATTGAGTTCTTTCCACTGTTCATCCGCTGCTCTATCGATCGATCTCAACAAATCTTCAAGTTGCATTTTTATTTTTATGGATGATTTGCAACCACTCTAATCGAAATCGCGTGACAAATTCAATCCTTGCTGTATATCTCGATACATATTATTAAAATTTAAGCATATTTACCGACCGATCGGGTATCGTTACTCTAGACGATCTCTAGATCGATCTGATGAGATTACTAGACATCTGACAAGCCAAGTATATATCGATACTTTCAAAATAGGTCATTGGCGATTTGCTGGATGATTTCTTCTCGAAATTTAGAGCATGTCTTTACCCTGGAAGGGGCGATACTCTAAATTTCCAGGATTAGTAGAGTCAATCATCACTGCATTCAACCATGGCAAAAATAGGTTGCCCCAAAAAATAAGTTGCTTATAAATAGCAACTATAGTTAATAAACATAAAATATATTACGATAATTTTCAGGTCTTAGTGAGGGATTAATTGGTTCTAGACTCTCCTACTGGATTGGGCGCGATACTCGACTGAGGATTCATCAGAGTCCAGATTGCGTATCCAGAAATCGCGGCTATTCCCACATATACTATTAAAAACAACTTATTAAAGGCTACTCGATCTTTAGTAGCACTTCGATCGTGGGAGCTACTTAAACTTTTTTTTTTAAATCATCTGCTGGTTCTGAATCGTTTTGTTTTGCTGATTTAGCATTTGCTGATTTCAAATCATTTTCTTCCGACTTAGCACCTTCTGCCATTGTATCGGCAATGGTTTGATATGCTGAAGTCCATGCGTGCTTGACACTAGGAGTCCAGTCTTTGCCCAAATGCTTTTCTAAAGCTTGAAGTAACGCATCTCCAACCAAAGGATAGTCTGTTAAAACTGCTCCATATTTTACATGTCTTTTACCCAAATCCTTTAAGATTGAGTTAAAGGCTTTGGGATTATGTACATTTACCAAAACTAAATCCAGAGATTCGATTAGTTTGTTTTTTTGTTTCTTCATATCTGTCTTTGAAAATAGAGGTTGAAGGGCAGGGTATTTATCAAATAAAATTTGATAAAAACTATCACTAAATTCATCAGCCTGTGTTTTGATAGTTGCATAACTTGATTGAATTAAATCTGCATCTAGACTATCTTTGTCTGTCGTTGCGATCGGTAACATAGTTATCAAAAGGAAGTTGTTAGCAATATACCCAGATCGTCGCTAGATGTACCAACAATAATTTGTAACTTATTCTACGATTTGTATTAATAGCCGATCGCCTGGGGAATCGCATTTCTGAATAGAGATACTTCGCGATCGATTGGGCATACTAAGTTCTATGGGGTGCAAAAGTATTCGAGGTCGATCGATCGTGACAATATATGCCAGACATCATGACTGAATTTGCCCAAATTGGTAATTTCCAAGTACTTACAGGGGAACTCGTACCACTGTTAGTCAAATATCAGATGTTGCCAGGATTGTTGCGGGAACTGGTAATCGATCGAGCAATTGCAGGTATAGAATGCAGTGAAGCGGAACGAGTTCAGGCTACCCAAGAATTTTTTCAACGCTATCAACTCACATCGAAGGAGCAGGTAGAACAGTGGCTGACTCTTCAAGGATTGACTTATATCCAGATGGAAGAAATAGCCGTTCGGTTATTTAAGATTGAGAAGTTCAAACGAGAAACTTGGAGTAATAAACTTGAGGCTTATTTTCTCAAGCGAAAAGGACAACTCGATCGAGCAATATATTCATTGATTCGGACTGAGGATGTTGGTATCGCTCAGGAAGTCTATTTTCGATTGATGGATGGCGAACAAACATTTGAAGAAATTGCTCGTAAATATTCTCAAGGTGCAGAGGCTCAAACTAGTGGTTTGATCGGCCCAGTGGAGCTAAGTGCACCCCATCCAGCGATCGCTCAATTAATTAGTACCAATCCACCTGGGAAAATCTGTCCGCCGATTAAATTGGAGCAATGGTATGCGATCGTGCGGCCTGAAAAAATGCTGCCTTCACAATTAGATGAACCGATGCGGCAACGGTTGATTAATGAGTTGTTTCAGACTTGGTTGCAAGAGCAGATGCAGCTAGCGCGTGGTTGAGTTTGTGTCAGATCCGTCAAGATTCTGGTGCTAACAGAACCCGGATCTGGGGGTTCCGACCCCCAGACCCCCCGTCGGGTGGGGGAGTGTCCCCCCCCCGAACCCCCCCTCAAAGCATAGGTTGTTTGAGACGGTTGGTTTCATTAAACCAACCGCTTTGTTGGTTTGTGGGATGGGGAGATGTTCGCTGTAATGGGTTAAATCGCGATGCTAATCGATCGCTTATTGCCGATCGAGTCACCATCATAGAGCAGATTCACTCGATCGGGGAATACTTATAACAATCCATCTCTCCGTCGCCCCATCCCCCACTCTTCCCCTCCCCCCCTCTCCCCCTCCCCCTTGCCGATGATTACTACCAATACCAAAATCTACGATTTCTTCGCCAGCCTGCTACCCTTCGCCCAATTACCAAAAGATGATTTGGCGATTCTTTCCGAGCAGGCGCAGTTTACCCGTTACCGGATGGGGCAAACTGTATTGGTGCGAGAGCAGATGCCCGCGCAGATTATCATCGTCTATTCAGGGCAGGTGCGACTACTGGGGTACAATCCCCAAAGTCAGATGCCGACAACGCTGCAACTGTTGGAAAAAGGCGAAATCATCGGTTGGGCGGGGGTCGTACGCAATAAAGCTTGTGAAACAGCTATCGCCTCTACCGAAGCCGTCTGTATTAATATTCCCGTCGGTTACTTTCTCGAACTCATTGGTAAAACGCCCCAACTAGAGGCACTATTTTACTATGGTACGCCGACGATCGAAATCTACGATCTCCTCTCTATCCATCTCCAAACTCGCCCCGATACCGATGCACTCCTGCGCTCCTTTGGGGCTGAAGATGTGCGGGAACTCGCGCTCAAGCTTGCACCACAGACTACCATTCGCAATCTCGCACCGGGTAAATTACCGCTCTCAGATCTAGATCCCAATCGAAGCTGGTTGGTGAGTAGCGGGCAAATTGTCGGCGTTCCCGTGGGCACTTGTCTAGATCCTGACGAGTATGAAGATGACTCAGTTTTGGAGATAAGTAAGCCGAATAATAGTCGCTTAGTGGGCGTTCCCCGCTTAGAAATTCAGCAGCCACATAGTAGCGATCTTAGTTCGGAAATATTTGACACTACGCCGACAAATTTCTCACCCACCAAACTGGGCATTCCCTACGCCCCAGATCGACCAGAAGCCGGAGATGTGTCAGTAGAGGAGCCAAGAACTGGAAAGGTTAGTTATCCCGTTTTCAAGGGTAGAGGGGTCTTGGATGGGACGACAGCCTGCTTTAAGATGCTATGTAAGTTTATGGGACTCCCCTTTCGAGCGGATGTGGTGAGTCGGGTATTAAAAAATCAGATTGGGAGTTCGGGGACAATTCCGCTTCAACTTTGTGGCGGGGTGGCGGAGCTGTTGGGTATCAATGCTCAAATGGTGAAGATTCCGGCTGAGGCTATTTGCAAGTTGCAGGCTCCATTATTGATACCTTGGCAAGATAGTTTTGCCGTTGTGTATGAGATTACCGCAAAACAACTGACGATCGGTACCCCTGAATCGGGTATTCGTCGGTTTAAAACCTCAGCCTTTGCCGAAACGTGGGGTGAGGGTGGGGAGGTATTGTTATTGCAACGCTCCAAAACTGCCGCGCGTGAAAAGTTTGGAATTAGTTGGTTTATTCCCGCCGTCAAAAAACACAAGCGGGTACTGATTGAGGTGCTGGTTGCATCGCTATTTGTGCAGTTATTTGGCTTGGCAAATCCCTTACTTACCCAGCTCATCATCGATAAGGTAATTGGGGGCAATAGTCTGACGACTCTAAATACTTTTGGGGCGTTACTATTAGTCTTAGCTATCGTCGAAGGTATTCTGACTACTCTCCGTACCAATCTATTTGTCGATACTACCAATCGCATCGATCTTTCCCTCGGTTCGGAAATCATCGACCATCTATTTCGGCTACCGCTCAAGTATTATGAAAAAAGACCAGTTGGGGAATTAGCGACGCGGATTAATGAACTCGAAAATATCCGCCAATTTTTGACAGGTACCGCTCTTACCGTCGTCCTCGATGCAGTTTTTTCCGTCGTGTATATCGCGGTGATGATTGCTTATAGTTGGTTGCTGACAATTATCGCTCTGGCTACTTTACCACTATTCGCGCTGCTAACTTGGATTGTATCACCGATCGTCCGCAGTCAACTTCGTACCAAAGCCGAACGCAACGCCGAATCCCAATCCTATCTCGTGGAAGTCGTCGGCGGTATCCAAACAGTCAAAGCCCAGAATATCGAACTCCAAGCCAGATGGCAATGGCAAACTAAATACGCTCGTTATGTCAGTGCTGGATTCAAAACCGCCCTCACATCTACTACCGCAGGCTCGATTAGTGGCTTTTTAAATAAACTATCCAATCTGCTCTTGCTCTGGGTTGGTACTTATTTGGTGTTGGATAAAAAGCTCACCTTGGGCGAACTTATCGCTTTTCGGATTATTGCTGGTTATGCGACTCAGCCTTTGCTTCGCATGGTGCAGTTGTGGCAAAATTTCCAGGAAACTGCTCTTTCTCTCGAACGCTTGAGCGATATTCTCGATACCCCTCAAGAAGTGGGCGAAGATAATATCAACAATATCACCATGCCTCCAATTCAGGGCGATGTGAAAATTGAAAATCTGAGCTTTAGTTTTCCGGGTAGTCAGGGAAATCAATTGAATAATGTCAGTGCTGAGTTTACAGCGGGACAATTTGTCGCCATCGTTGGCTTGAGTGGTTCTGGTAAAAGTACTTTGATGAAACTCATTCCTCGCCTATATGAGATAAATTCAGGGAGAATTTCGATCGACAAATACGACATCACCAAAACCGAACTCTATTCCTATCGTCAACAAATTGGGATGGTTTTACAAGACACTTTATTATTCAACGGTACCATCCAAGAAAACATCGCCCTCACCAACCCTGATGCTACCTCTGAAGAAATCGTCGCCGCTGCCAAAGTCGCCGCCGCTCACGACTTTATCATGGATTTACCTGCTGGCTACAATACCAAAGTTGGCGAACGTGGTTCCGCACTTTCTGGGGGACAAAGACAACGGGTTGCGATCGCGCGCACAGTCTTACAACGTCCTCGGATGTTAATCTTAGACGAAGCGACTAGTGCCTTAGATTATGATAGCGAACGCCAAGTCTGTAACAACCTCGCCGAACTATTCAAACACCAAACTGTCTTCTTTATTACCCACCGTCTCAGTGCAATTAAAAACGCCGACATAATCCTCATGATGGACAAAGGATCGATCGTCGAAAAAGGCACCCACAATGAATTAATGGCATTGAAAGGACGGTATTTCTGTCTCTATCAGCAACAAGAGTCTCAAGTTTAGTGGGGTTGGGAGTTGGGAGTTGGGAGTTGGGAGTTGGGAGTTGGGAGTTGGGAGTTTAGAAACAACAAGTCACCCAGTCACCCAGTCACCCAGTCCCCCCGTCACCCAGTCCCCCCGTCACCCAGTCACCCAGTCCCCCCGTCCCCCCGTCCC
>JANOPX010000364.1:0-2639 GCA_031422115.1 Chamaesiphon sp. VAR_4_metabat_408
CCATCCCACAAACCAACAAATAGATCGGTTTCAGCCACCCCACCGTCTCAAACAACCTATGCTGTGAGGGGGGGTTCGGGGGGGGGACACTCCCCCACCCGACGGGGGGTCTGGGGGTCGGAACCCCCAGATCCGGGTTCTGTTAGCACAAGAAATGCCAACGGATCTGACACAAGAATCGATTATCTCCGATAGGCTACGCCAACGACTAGTACAGAGAGGGGTACTCCCGATCGAGGTAAGATTAAAAATTACTTATTTAACAACCATAAAATAAAAAATGACAGATTCAAATCAAGAACCATTATTATTACGTGCAGCCAAAGGCGCAACCCTCGAACGTCCACCAGTGTGGATGATGCGTCAAGCGGGACGATATATGAAAGTTTATCGGGATTTGCGCGACAAATACCCATCCTTCCGCGATCGATCGGAAAAAGCCGAACTCGCAATCGAAATCTCCATGCAGCCTTGGCGCGCATTTGAACCAGACGGCGTAATCATGTTCTCAGATATCCTCACCCCGTTACCTGGCTTGGGTATCCCCTTTGATATTATCGAGAGTAAAGGGCCAATTATCGACCCCCCTATCCGCTCCCAGGCACAAATCGACGCACTTCACCCCCTCAACCCCGAAGAATCTCTCCCCTTCATCAAAGAGATCTTAGGTACCCTGCGGCGGGAAGTTGGTAACAAATCTACAGTGCTCGGATTTGTCGGCGCACCTTGGACACTTGCAGCATATGCGATCGAAGGTAAAAGCTCCAAAGACTATTCTAATATCAAAGGCATGGCATTCCGCGAGCCGAAGATGTTACACAGTCTACTCGCAAAAATTGCCGATGCGATCGCCGTATATGTCCGCTACCAAATCGATTGTGGTGCTCAAGTAGTCCAAATGTTTGATTCTTGGGCGGGACAACTCAGTCCCCAAGACTACGAAACCTTCGCTCTACCCTATCAACAACGAGTTGTGAGCCAAGTAAAAGCCACTCACCCCAATACCCCCCTAATTTTATATATCAGCGGCAGCTCTGGCGTATTAGAGCTAATGGGTAAATCTGGCGTAGATATCATCAGTCTAGATTGGACTGTGGATATGGCGGTAGGAAGACAGCGGATTGGGGCACATTTGGGCGTACAGGGAAATATGGATCCTTGTGCATTATATGGTTCCAAGGACTTTATCCGCGATCGGATTATCGATACTGTGCGTAAAGCTGGCAAAACAGGACACATCATGAATCTCGGTCATGGTGTCCTACCTACTGTACCAGAAGAAAACGTCGCCCATTTCTTTGAAACTGCCAAGCAAGTCGATAAATTATTAGCTCTGCACCCATAAAGGAGCTACCAGGGTAACAGCCATATATCCCCGACTTCTTGGAGAAGTCGGGGATATTGTCTATTAGATTTGGGAATCATAGAAAAATCAGTGGAAAATAGCACCATACTCTCGTAGGTATGCTTTAGTAGTTCTAATCTCATTTTTAAAAACCGCAGACTGGCTATTCATCAATAATTAAAATGCAATTCCATATTCAAACTGATAGTGAAATCCCGGCATCCAGACAACTATACGATCAGATGTTATTTGCGATCGCATCACGCCAATTTTCACCAGGACATCGATTGCCAAGTACCCGTCAATTAGCGATGCAGACTGGATTGCATCGAAACACGATCGGTAAAGTATACAATCAATTAGAAGGAACTGGAGTAGTCGAATCCGTTGCTGGTTCGGGCATTTACGTTAGATCTTTAGGTAATGAAAGTAATCATCTCATTGCCAATTCGCCGATCGATCCCAATCTTTCTGCCGTCGATGTCGTCAGCCAAAGTTTGAATACACTGCTAGCTCAAGGTTATTCTTTTTCCCAGGCGCGGGAATTATTGCTGAGTGAAATTGATTGGCGAGTGCGGTGCAGCGCAAGAGTATTTGTCACCGTACCCCGAATTGATTTTGGCGCGGGGGAATTGATGACTCAAGAACTCCAACAGTCTTTAGGTATTCCGATTCAATTAGTTTCTCTCGAAAAATTAGAAACACATCTCGCCGAATCTCATGCCGCTACCGTCGTCACTAGTCGTTATTTTATTGGTAGCGTTGAAGCACAATTGGCAAGTAGTAACTTAATCAAACCTCGATCGATCCGCGTTATTCCCGTCGATTTACAAGAATATGAAAAAGAACTCGCCCTAGTCAAAACTCTGCCCAAAAATAGTTATGTAGGTATCGTCAGTTTGAGTGCGGGAATTCTCGCCGTCGCCGAGATGATGGTACACAGTATGCGCGGTGAAGATCTATTAGTAATGACTTGTCAAACGAATAATACTTATCGACTTAATGCGACAATTCGCCGCGCGCATACTATTATTAGCGATCGAGCTAGTCTAAAAATCGTCCATCAAACTATCCAAGAAGCTGGTGAAGATCTCGATCGAATTCCCCAAGTAGTCGAAAGTGAAAACTATATTGGCAGCAAATCTGTCAATCTACTCAAACGAGAACTAGGTTTAGTTTAGCTGATGAGGGGTCAGGGGTTAGGGGTCAGGGACAAGCGATTACTAATAATATACATATCTGTAGGTTGGGTTGAGCCTCGAAACCCAACACTCTGGGGATGTTGGGTTTCGAG
>JANOPX010000365.1:0-5520 GCA_031422115.1 Chamaesiphon sp. VAR_4_metabat_408
GCCAAGTTTGTCGCCCAAATGCGGGAGGGTAAGGGAGTGGTAGGGTAGGAGGGTAGGAGGGTAGGAGGGTAGGAGGGTGGGAGGGTAGGAGGGTGGGAGGGTAGGAGGGTAGGAGGGTAGGAGGGTAGGAGGGTGGGAGGGTAGGAGGGTGGGAGGGTAGGAGGGTGGGAGGGTAGGAGGGTGGGAGGGTAGGAGGGTAGGAGGGTAGGAGGGTGGGAGGGTAGGAGGGTGGGAGCGTGAATGTATTATTTCCTCAATCCAAAATCCGCTTGGTGTGCTCCACTGTCGGGGAACCCGAACACTCCCTTACATCCGCAAAATCCAAAATCCAAAATCATTTAATCCAAAATCATTTAACTCGACAGACGGGAATTCCCCCGCTATGGGCGTACCCGCCTTAGCGGTGGGATGAAAGGCGAGTGAGGTGACGATTGCACCCGCCACAAGACAAGCAGCATTAGCAAGTGGAAGGGTGGCTTTGTGTATGAGGAGACGAACAAAATCCCTTGTTTGACCATCGTCCCATTTTGTGTTATCATTAAAGTAATTAGTGATAAACGTAGATGTATCAGTCTATCAAAGCCCGAATTTATCCCACCGACGCTCAATCCGAAAAGCTTTCTCAGTTTTTCGGATGCGCTCGTTGGTGGTGGAATCGCGCTCTGAACGAGACTACTACTACCTATGCAGAGACGGGGAAAGGATTGTCTAGAGAAGGACTTAACGCACTGTTGCCAGCACTCAAGAAAGAGTTTGACTGGCTTGGTGAATGTCATTCTCAAGTTTTGCAATCTGTGACCCTCAACCTCAGTAAAGCGTTTATCAACTTCTTCGATAAAAGAGCTAAATTTCCTAACTTCAAATCGAAGCATGGGAAACAATCGATTCAATATCCTCAAGGGACTAAGTTTGTTGACAACCTGATCTATCTCCCTAAGTTGGGATGGGTCAAAATTAGCTTGCATCGTCCGCTTGATGGAGAAGTGAAGACTGTTACTATCTCCAAGAATCCTAGCGGTCAATATTTCGCTGCTATTCTTACCGAACAAGAAGGCGAATATCCCGCTCCTAGTAGTGTGCTGAGCGGGTCCCCCGCCCGTGCCGAGGGAAATGCAATTGGTATTGATTTGGGTATCACAGACTTTGCTATCACTAGCACTGGGTCTAAGTACCCCAATCCTCGACATATCAAAAAACATGAATCTAACCTCAAACATAAACAACGTAAACTATCTAGAAAAGTAAAAGGCTCTAATAGTCGGAATAAAGCTAGAAAACTGGTGGCAAGAGTCCATCAACGTATCAGCAATTCGAGACAAGACTTTTTGCATAAACTCTCTCATAAACTGGTGAACGAAAACCAAGTCATCGTTGTGGAAGATCTAGCAGTCAAGAACATGGTGAAAAATCATTGTTTGGCAAAAGCTATTAGCGATTGTGGCTGGTCTAGTTTCGTTGAAATGCTCAACTATAAGTGTGAGCGTTCTGGCAAAATACTGGTCAAGGTGGATAGATTTTTCCCTTCATCGAAAACCTGTAGTAATTGTTATCACCGAGTTTCGTCCTTACCTTTAGATGTGCGTCATTGGACTTGTCCTAGTTGTGGAACTAACCACGATAGAGATGTCAATGCTGCTGTCAACATCAAAGCTGAAGGGCTGAGACTCCTCAACTGGGCGGGTGACCCGACCAGAGCGTTAGGAACTAGCGCGACTGCTGGTGGAGGAGATGTAAGACCAAGTAGAGGTCGAAAGACAGCTATGCGGCGATCCCCCGCGAAGCCAGAAGCCCCCGTCATAGCGTACTCGCTTGACGGTGGGTAGTTCACTCCTAATTCGCTAGCTTCGGGCAAGGAGCCGCTTTTTGGCTGGCGGTGGGGCATTGCAGTTCCAAGCAAGGCTGGATATAAGCCTCATCCAGTGCTGGAATCGGGGCTAGTTGCCCAAAAACCATCGTACAACTGAGATCCTCAAAGTTTGGGGTCATGGTGAAGGGAATGCCAAACTTTTCGGTAAAAAACTTTTGGGTTGGAGCCTTGCACATGTTCACACACATGCCTACACAGCCGCTCTCGGCTAGGTAACGGCACTTTTTGATATAAACACCAGATGGCTGCATTCGGGTGCTGCCATCCGCCAAATCGACCTCAGCTTCAGCTACTTCACAGGAGCCAACTAACCATTCAAACATTTTGGCGGCAAACCACGCATTTAGCACGCATACCAGTCGCGTCGGCGCGAAAAATGTCCGAATCGCCCAGAGTACTGGCGCAGGGATTAAGGATTGTAGTACTCGATCGATAATTAGTTGTTGTTCTGCGGCGTTACGCCCTTGCATTACTTGTTTTGACAAATCGACAAAGCCACCATAGCCGCCAACTGTGGTACTCGAACCCAGTGCTTGGGCAATCTTCCGCGAAAATAGCCAAATAAACGACCGATCGATTAGATTGTCATTGTATTCATCTTTGGCAATAATTTGGACGGATTTAGATTGCATTGCTCTACTCGAATCGGCTCGGTTTACTCTAAGGAATAAGGACTTAATAATATACATATCCGTAGGTTGGGTTGAGCCTCGTAAGCGCAAAGCGCAAGCTACGCTAACGCGAAGCGTCTCCTTTGGAGAAAACCCAACATCCCCAGAGCGTTGGGTTATTTCGAGGCGTTCGCGTAGCGTTTGCCTCAGCAAAAAGGCTACGCCAACGAGGCTCAACCCAACCTACACAAGTTATTCAATCCTCATTCTAACTAAAAACTTCCGCGACAGACTGGGCAAAATCGGGTAATAGGGGACTACTCAAAATATCGCTGCTCAATAACGTCGCAACCAAGGGTAAACCATCTTTATCTCGCCGGAAAATCTCGATTTGTTGTCTGCGCCAATCGACGATCCAATACTCCTGTACGCCTCTAATAGCATAGAGTTTGCGCTTGACTTCCCTGTCGCGTCGCTCGTTGTCAGTACCTTGGGAGAGTACTTCGACAATCAATTCTGGAGCAGCCAAAAGATGTCCAGATTCATCTAGCACCCGCGCTAATCTGTCAGTACTAATCCAAACCAAATCTGGAATCACATTATCATCATCAGTAAATATCAAGCCTGGAGTAGTAACTACTTCACCCAATTTACTCTGAGTAGACCAAATCGCCAACGACTGAATCAGTCTAGTAATAACTTTTTGGTGTTTCCAATGAGGTGCGCGAGTCACTAATAATTCTCCATCGATTATTTCATACCGATTGCCATTATCTGGCAACAATTCCAACTCGGCAGATGTCCAGCGGGTGGATGAGTACATATTACGTCTTTCGAGCAACTGAATCTATTTTGACATATTTGAGCGGGGGAGAGGGGGATAATCGAGATTACCGATCGTTTATCGGCAAGTCGATCTAAGATAGTTGTGTATTTCATCCCCTGCAAGATTTGTGAGTGAATCTAACAAGCCAATTCGATCGATCGCGAATATCGCTGGAATCGTTGCTGCTGCTACCTTAATTAGCAAAGTATTTGGATTAGTACGCCAGGTAGCTCTAGGCTATGCCTTTGGCAATGGTGTTGCGGTAGAGGCGTTTGCTTATGCTTATGCAATTCCGGGCTTTTTATTGATATTACTCGGTGGTATTAATGGCCCATTTCATAGTGCGATTATCAGCGTACTGACGAAAGAAGAAGATAAGTCTGAAGTAGCACCGATCGTCGAAACGATTACGACGATTTCGGGGATTATTTTACTCGCTGTGAGTGTCCTGATTTTCTGTTTTGCTACCAATGCGATCGATATTATCGCCCCCAATTTATTTCAGAGTAGCGATCTGGTTAGAGCTGGATTAGTCCGCGCTAGTGCGATCGAACAGTTGCAAATCATGTCCGCAATGGCGGTGTTATCCGGCTTTATCGGCATTGGTTTTGGTACCCTTAGTTCGGCAGACTTTTATTGGTTGCCTTCGATCAGTCCCCTCCTGACTAGCTCTGCGACGATTATTGGCGTGGGGATATTGGCGATTTATTTGGGGCCAGAAATTACTCTACCCAAGAATGCTCTTTTGGGTGGGAAGGTGCTGGCAAGTACGGCATTAATTGGGGCAACATTACAATGGTTGATGCAGGTTGTTACTCAGTGGAGAGTAGGCTTGGGGACGATTAAACCCCGATTTGAATTTCAACGACAGGGCGTACAAGATGTACTGAAAATTCTTGGCCCCGCGATATTTTCTTCAGGAACTTTACAGATCAATTTATTTATCGACCTTACTTTTGCATCGGGTATTGTTGGGGCTGCTTCAGCGATGACTTATTCTGGGTTATTAATTCAGACTCCATTAGGGATTATTTCTAATGTTATTTTGGTCTCCCTATTACCAGAATTTTCTAGATTAACAGATCCAGAAAATTGGGATCGACTCAAGGATCGAATTCGACAGGGGTTGATGCTGACGGGGATTGCGATGATGCCTTTGAGTGCAATTATGATTGCATTGGCATTTCCGATCGTCAAGACGGTTTATGAGCGGGGTGCTTTCAGTCAGCAAGATTCACTATTAGTGGGTTCGATCTTGATTGCGTCGGCTTCGGGGATGTTTATTTTTCTAGCGCGAGATGTATTAGTCCGAGTATTTTATGCCCTCGGTGATGGTAGTACTCCATTCAAGATTAGCATCGTCAATATCTTTTTCAATTTCTTATTTGACTATTTATTCTGGAAACCATTTGGGGCAGCGGGGATTACTTTATCAACGGTATGTATCAATCTGATCTCGTTGAGTGTAATGTTATTTTTACTCGATCGACGGTTGAATGGTTTGCCCTGGCGGAAATTTAGACCGCTGCTCGCTGTATTTATCGCGAGTGCAATTACTGGTGGCATAACTTGGGGAGTTAGTCGAGCTTGTGAAGAGTTTTTACCGATGAATAATCCGGTGATGCTGTTGATGCAATTGGCTATATCAGCGGGAAGTGGTTTGGGTGTATTTGTGGCGATCGTTTCTTGGTTGAAACTGCCAGAGTTTGATAAGTTTATCAAACAGATTCGCCAGAAAATATTCAAGAAGTAATAGCATTTTCTAGAGACAGGTTGAGACCATTTGGATCGATTGTGGTATTTCGATCGATCCAAGTCATAAGAGGTTGTTTGAAAACTCAGTTTTGTTACCCGTAGGTTCTAGAGGATCCCCCTAGCCCCCTATTTGAATTGCTGCTGAGGTTGTTTACCCCTCCCCAGCCCTCCCCTTGCCAAGGGGAGGGAGCAAGAGCTACCCCTTGGCAAGCTATCCATTACCCACAGATTTGGCGTTGGCGTAGCCGCGTCGTAAGCGCAAAGCGCAGGCTCGCGGGAACGCGGAGCGTCTGCCTAAGCAGAGAGATAATCGCCAAATCCACGAATTTCATCTCAAGTAGATGACGAGTTTGCGAGGGTTTGAGCGATCCGGTTTCCACTCTGTAGGGGCAATTCATGAATTGCCCCTACAGAGTGGAAACCGCAGTCCGTATGGCATGTGAGATCTGTGGGTAACGCAT
>JANOPX010000366.1:0-40942 GCA_031422115.1 Chamaesiphon sp. VAR_4_metabat_408
CCCCCACTCCCCCCCCAACACCACACACACCCCTTAACCCTCGCTGTGGCGGGGGGGGGTGGGCGCCGCCCCTCCCCCCCCCCCCCGCCCCCGCGCCGCCGCCCCCCCCCCCCCCCCCCCCCCATCCGGGTTCTCTCCCCACCAGAAAAATTCGCAACCCACAAGTACTTATCATTTACCACGCCGCTTAATACAAGGGTAGTGACAGCACATAAGCACCATTTTAACAGCAGCACCATCTATACCCATACAGAGTATGAATACTCAGATGCAACACTTTTACATTTACCCTCCCACCCCCGCAAAAAAATCATAACCCCTGTGTAATCCGACACCAGTTAACTGGGTACTCTAAAGAGAGAAAGTAGTACCACATCTAAATTCGATTTATGTCGGAAAATATCATTGATGCAATCGATCGCTTAATGCCATTGATTATCCATTCTACTTGCCTCCGGTCTAGTCTGTGGGATTCCCCCCATGAAAAATTACCAGTGCGGGATTATTCCCTCACCTGGGTGATTATGAATAGCAATCCTCAAGGTAAAGTTGCCTATGGAGATGTGACTTCTGAAATGGTAGAAATTTGGGAAAATGAAGGAATTGATTGGCAACAAAGAGCCGCTATCAATCTCAAAGTAGCCTCTCAAGAATTGTGGACGCATCAAAAACTTCGCCAAGATGGCAGCGTTGTCTGGGCGATTATGATGCACGACGATGGATTTGGCTCCTCCCGAATTCTGCTATCACCATATTTAGATAAATACTTTCCCGACGGATATTATGTAGCAATGCCCGATCGCAGTATCGGTATTATTATCCCCCGCGATCTCTCGCCAAATGAAATGGAAGAAACCCAAGATCTGCTCGAATCTTGGTATGACACAGCCACTGCACCCATGAGTCCCCATCTATTTGCCCCTGACGATCTCATTCCTCAACATTATCATTGGAATTGAGAGATTTTGAATTTTAGATTATTAACTACATAATACCTGAAACCTAGCTAGTGGGCAACTCACCATAATGGTTAGTGCTAGATATCGACACGATCGAATGGTAGCAAAGGAGAAACCAAAGCTACCATAGAGGCATAAATAAAGGCAATCTTAATCTGCTGTACCTAACTGCTTGAGCCACCCACTCACCAGATTGTAATCTTGGGCAGAATTGACTTGTTTATAACCTTTTGCAGCTCTACGCCAGTCTTGGATGGCTGCGGTTTTATTGCCTTGTCGCTGATAAACTAAACCTCGATATTTATAAATATCTGGAGTATCGGGACTAGTTTTGACAGCTCGATCGAAACTAGCAATTGCCTGTGGTAATAGCCCTTGTTCTAGATAAATTATCCCCTGAGAGATCGATCCAATTACACCATTTTTATCGACAATAATAGCTTTTTGGAAGTCAGCGATCGCCGCTTTTTTATTGCCGAGAGAGTAGTGGAGATCGCCGCGATTATAGTAAGCATCAATAAGTTTGGAATTAAGTTCAATCGACTTATTCAGATCTACCATTGCCCCTCGCGGATCGTTGAGACTTTGAGCTTTTAGAATACCACGAACAGTATAAGCGATCGCGTATTTAGGATCGATCGAGATCGCTTTGTTGTAGTCAGCAAGGGCACCACTCGCGTTATTCAGTTTTTCATTTTTAAAGTTACCGCGATCTACATACAAACTAGCTTTTTTTGGTGTAAGTGCGATCGCTTTGTTATAATTTGCCAGAGGTTTGAAGAGATTAAGCAGATCTACTGTCTGTTGATAAAGTTGTGTCTGCCCTTGCTGACGTGCCAACTTAGCTGCATTAGCGAGATCGATAATCCCAGCATCTAAATCCTCTAAACCTACTCTACCCATACCTCTAAATAAGAAAGCAACAGGTAATATATTCACTAGTTCTCGATTTCCAGGCGTGGTATTAACTAATTCAATAGTTCGGCTAGTATCAGCAATCGTGTCTTTGAAGTTGCCTAATTCTAAATTAGCTCTACTGCGCGTTATATAAGCTAATATTGAAATTCCAACCTTACTAGATGTTATAGATTGATAAAAACCACTCTTGATATTATTAGTATTAATAACTCGCGTACTATCAGAGATCGCACCTTTAAAATTATTTGATTTTAGATTAATTATAGATCGAGTCACATAACCCTCTAAATAATTTGGATTGATATTAATGGCTCGATCTAAATCGGCGATTGCGCCTTTGGGATCTCCCAATTCCGATCTGAGCAAACCCCTCGTCAGATAAGGTTCTGAATACTTGGGATTGATATTAATAGCTCGATCTAGATCGGCGATTGCACCTTTGATATCTCCCGATCGAAGTTTAATCGTAGCCCGAATATTATAAACATATGCAGCTCGATCGATACTAATCAGCTCATTGCAGATAGCGATCGCCTGTGGATACTGTTTGTTCTCCAATAAAATCGATATTTTTTCATAGCGGAGCATCGGATCTCTTGGCTCAAATCCGATCGCAATATCGATGGTTTTAATTGCTTCATTATAGTTGCCTAGACGAGCAAAAATCCTACTTTGATATTTCCATAAATAGTAATAACTAGCACGAGTTTTATCATTTGGAACCAAGCTAATCGCTTTGGCGATAGAAATTCTAGCTGCATCAAATTTCCTCAAAATCAGTAGTGATAATGTCTTGCCATAATTCCCCTGGAAGACTTCACCTTTGGCGATCGCTTTGTCAAATGCGACTATTGCCTTATCAAATTGCAAGGTACGAGTAAGTTGATTTCCATAAGCCACCCAGCGACTACCAGCAGATCCTACTTCAGGTTGTGAGATATTATTTATAGCAGTAGCCACTGTCTGCCGATCTCGATCGTTCAATATTTTTGGGCTATTTTTAGTAATATTTAATAGCCCAGGTTTAACTTGTAACTTACCTAATAATCCAGTAAAAGATTGAATAGATATACCCAAACTACCACCTAATATTGCTTTGTCTGTGGCTTCTGCTCGCCCATGAATCCCGATGATATTCCCATCGGTATCGAATACTGGGCCGCCACTCATGCCCCCATAACTCATACTACTATAGTATAGGTCGTATCCATTGGAAAAAGATAAGTTATTTTGAGTGAGTAATCTGCCTGATTCTTTACTAAGAATAAATCCAGGATTTAGTTGCCATTGCCACAGTGGACTATTTATATCTTGCCGAGCTGGAAATCCACCGACGAAAACTAGATCGTCATTATTTGGTTGATATTCATTGAGTTTAGCTAAAGGGTAGTTACTCTTGCTGCTAAATTTGACCACAGCCAAATCCACATTTTCGGCAACAATAGTACTAGTCAGACTATGGCGATCTTGATCGTAGGTGACAATCTGGGGATTGGCATACTTTTGTTTTGTTTGGGCATTCTGAAGGACATGCTTGGCAGTCAAAACATAGTAAGTACTACCTTCTCTGGCGATGATAACTCCCGAACCATTATTCCCAGATTTATTTTCAATCCTTACGGTCATCTGGCGTGTTGTTGTATTGAGTTTTCCCAGATATCCAGTTGGAATAACTTGGCGTTCTATCTTAGGTAAATTTTCATATCCATAGAGGATGTCGGCTTTGACATTGGTAAGGAAGTTATAAATCGGAATACCCCAATTAGCACGGGTATATTGAGCGGCAAGTTTGGGAATCGGTTTACTACCATCGTGATAGGTATAGCGAGGTAATATCGGTGCGATGCCAATGGTATTTATGCCCAATAAACTTCCTTGCGCATCGAAGATGGCACCACCACTCATGCCTTGACGAATACCTTTTTCTCCCTTGTTGGTGACATAGCCAATTTGGGTACCGTTATCGAAGGGAAGATCGGAAAGTTGAGATATTTCTCCACTAGTAACGCGGATTTCTTTGGAATCAAAGGGAAATCCCGCACTATAAATCGTCCGCTCGGCTTCAATAGTACTAGTTCCAAGGCTGGATAAATTGGCGAGTTTATATTTTGTATTACTAGTAAATTGGAGTAAGGCAAGATCGTATTTGGAGCTAAATCCACCGTCGATGGGTTTGGCTGTGTATTTTTGCCCGTCTGGAGCTTGGATTTTGATGTTGGTGGCACCTCTGATAATATGGGCATTGGTGAGAATCAGATAAGTGGAGCCTTTTTTGGCGATGATGACACCAGAGCCGCCGTTATTTGCTGAGGTGATGCGAACGCTGATATCTTTGGCTGTTTGTTGTACTTGTTGGGGGGTGAGGGTGCCTTCATCTACTTGAGCGATGGTGGTGAGAGGTAGAGATCTAACAGGCTGGATGGGTATTTGAGTTAGGAGCAGACTGGTGATGAGGATGGCTGCGGTTTTCATAGTTGTTGGAATGCTACTTTCACTCTATTTATAAGAGATCCTATAAATAGCGAACAGATGAAATTATATGTTGAGAGATAATATCATTCCAGTAATATAAATTGCATCAGCCATTATGGTTGACTTTTTAAACAACCTCTAACTTAGCTTGAATTATATTTACTAAATCGGTGACGGTGATGCAGGTACAAGCGGTAAATTCGGTAAAAAAATGTAACTGAAATGTTTCGGAGAGATCGACATAAATATTCGCGGCTTCGATATAGTCGAGCAAATCTTCGCAGCCACTCTGCTTGCGGCGGAGATTTGCTAAAACGTCGATAAAATTGTGGAATTGAAACTTTTCGTCGATCGCATCGACATCAATTTCCAAGTTTCTGGCAACGATTTTTCTGACTATCTCAAATGTCTCCTGGTTGCCATGTCCCATTATCTCATTCAAACTAAATTACAAAAATATCGATTTCCACTCTAGTTATAGCTACCGATCGCTCGTTCCGACATGGGTATAATAGCTCAACTATGGTTTGGCTGGGTATAGCTTGAGTCTAGGCTAAAATGTTGCGTTATGGCTACCACCTAACATACCCGATGGAGGTGCCAACGAATGAATAGACAGGGTACAATCGTCAAAGAACCTTAATTCATGATGGCGATTGCCGATGGTATAGCCCTAACAGCAATGTCTACGCCGATCGAAATTACAGTCCACAGTACGCTCAGAGATTTATTACGACAGCAGACAGGAATTACCGACTGGAATCATCATCTGACGATGGCTCGACTGGTGGCGCGAACCCTCCGGTTGGATAAGTCGGCACTGATTCAGACGGGAGTAGCTACTCATCGATTGGAGGGCAAATATCGGATCGGTTATTTATTGCCCGCTTTATTGTGGCATGAACCGATAACTATTGCGGTGCCAATGGCTGCTCGCGCACAATTAGTCAATACCGAGATTCCGCGACTTCAGCAATGGTTGAATACTGATAAGCCGATTTACTGTGGTACCCAACCGCCACCATCGGGATTTTGCGGGTTATGGATGATGGATCCTCGCTCTTGGTTGGATCTTCAATTGCATCATCCCCACAACCTTCGAGATTATCCAACGATAATTGATGGTGCTGATGACTTGGCAGATTTGGCACAACAATTACTCACCATTACGCTTACGCCGGAAGATTGGGACTTTTTGCGCGTCAGTCAGACACCATCCCAATGGCAGAGCATTGGTGAAGTTGAAATTCAGTTGATGGAAAATTTGTGGCAACGTCCGCCGAATCCCTACAATTGTTATTTATTAGATGTCGAAGATCGATCGCGAGTGGTAGAGCTAGTCGAAAGGTTGTCACCCACTCTTCCCGATAAATGGCAAGCATTTAATACGCGATGCTCCAAGGGAGAGGCTACGCCAAGGATCGATCCAAAGAATGAACTAATCTGGGCGACGATCGATCGCACCCATGCTAAGTTTACTCTGTCGATCGCGCCGATTAATCCGACAGACAGGTTAGCCCCAATCTGGCAACAGCAGCCATCAGTGCTGATTACTAGTGCGGTAGACACAAGTAAAGATGCGGTAGGCTTTCGGCAAGAATTAGGATTGGGCGAACTTACTACAGTCAAATTTTTGCTCGATCGACAATCGGACATCATCCAACTCTATATCCCTCGGTGGATGCCGATGCCCAACACCCCCAAATTTCAACCCATTCTCATCGATGAAATTCAACACATATTATATCTAATTCGGGGAGAACCGAAATTCGTTGTCATCCTCATCGGCGATACCCCGCTCCAAGCCCAAATAGCGGCTATCCTCGCCGCCGAATGGGGTAGTAGAGTCCAAGTCGAACAAACCGACCTTAATGAGGCAAATATCCTCATTTCCGGCTGGGAATTTTGGCAACAGCATCAGGATGATTTGCCCATTCCCAAAGTAATGATTATTCCTACCCTGCCGATTCCTTCTCTGGAAGACCCCTTGGTTGCTGCCAAGGTGAATTTTTACAAGCACCAAAAACAAGACTGGTTCAGGTTTTATTTACTGCCTACTGGCTTGAAAATATTACATCGATCGATCGCGCCAATTCGATCGTCTCAGGGTATTGTTGCTATTTTTGATAATCGGATCGACAGGCGTAGTTATGGGAAACAAGTTTTGGCTGCGCTCGCTCCTGCTGCGAGGATTAATTATGCCGATTTGAGTTGGTTGGGTTGAGATCGTCATTTTTTGCGCCAGATCCGTTAAGATTCTAGTGCTAAGAGAACCCGGATCTGGGGGTTCCGACCCCCAGACCCCCCGTCGGTGGGGGGAGTGTCCCCCCCCCGAACCCCCCCTCAAAGCATAGGTGGTTGGAGACGGTGGGGTTGGTGAAACCGTTGGCGAAGCCTACCGGAGGTAATCGCTTTGTTGGTTTGTGGGTTACGGAGATGTGGATGATGGGGAGGCTGGGAGTTTTGTTTAGATTTCAATCCAAAATCCAAAATCCAAAATCCAAAATTTCCAGCACTGCCCACCACATGGGTTACAGGCAATTTAGTACGCAAGTTATTGAATCCTCGTTCCTTAATTGCGGCGTTGTTCGAGTTGGAGATCGTTTTCTTGTTCGATGACTTCCAATTTTAGACCCCGAATATCGCGATAGATGAACTCGACGCGGCGATCGCGGGCATAGTCGGTGATATTATTGTTTGGAGATTTGAGCTGAGTTTCTCCAAAGGAACGGATCGTAATTCGGGAGGGTGAAATTCCCTGTTTGACGAGATAATCGCGGGTCGATCGAGCGCGACGCATCCCCAAACGTTGATTATAATCGTTGTCAGCACGAGAATCGGTATGACCTTGGAGATCGACGACGACATAAGGATTTTCTTTGAGGATTCGGGCAATCTCGCGAATCAACTCGCCGCTATTCGGTCTAATATTACTCTTGTCTAGGGCAAAGTGAACATTGGCTGGGATATTTAGTTTGAGTGGTGCGGTGGGTTCTGTTGGAGTGGGGATTTCTGGTACTGTTGGGTTAATGTCTGTAGGTGTCTGAGCGACTGCGGGTGGTTGAGGATCGGCGTTGGCTATTTCGGGTACCGCAAATGACCCTGAGAGGCAGTCTGGTTTGGGAATGCTAGCCAGAGACATTTGGGCGGGTTTGGTGTCTGCTGCGCTGGTTCCTGGCTCGATTACGAGGGCATTTCGACTTGGTTCTGAGGTACCATATTTGGGGTCTGTAGCGATCGCACTGACCATTTCCCCTGGTTTTAGTCCGGTGAGACTAGCTCCAAAGTTTCCCTTAGCATCTGCTGTAACTGTTGCTAGCGGGCGGTTTAATGGCCCATTGGTGGATGCTTCAGTGACTTGATATAGTTCGATCTTAGTACCAGGATCTGCGGTACCATCGACATTGACGCGATCGTCTAGCAGTAAGAAGTCAGGCGATCGGAATTGCGGTGCATTAATTGCCATATTCGCGGTATCTAGACGGCGATTGTCACTATTGCGCTGAGGGTTAATCCCGTCGCCATCTTGGAAGCCTTCGACAGCATCATTACGGTAGGTATTGAGATCTACGCTCAATCCTTCGAGGAAGGAGAAGCGATTACCTTTGACTGTATTGCGAGCGGAGACGACATCGCCAGTAGGTGAGTGAGGTTGGGGAAAAGCGGTAATCGAGACACCCGCACCTGCTTGGTTGAAGATGCGATTGTTGGTGACTTGATTGTCATTGCCCATCAGGTGAATAGCCGCACGACGGAATCGTCTACCATTAAAGCCGATGGTATTATTCCGAATCTCTACAGCTCCAACGGCTGGTTTGAATAGGAATACTCCACTCCCATCATTGCCACAGATGAGATTAGACTCAATTTTGTTATTGCGGATTTCTCCCTCTAGGCGGATAGCATCAGGCATTCCCGATGTACCATTTCCAACTATGACATTTTGTTCGATTAACAAGTTGTCAGCTTTGACTGAAGTAATGATTCCACTAGCCGTATGATCGTTGATGACATTATTGCGAATCGTTGTACCCTTACTATTGAATACATACACCCCAAAATTAGATGCAACAGTTGGGATAGTTCTATCTGGTTTGACACCGAGAAAATTACCTTCGATCGTCACATTCTTGGGTGCTAAATTGCGATCGCCAGATTCTCTACTACCATCTGAAAATGGGAGACTATGAGAAATAAAGATATCGCCACCAGGGACATCTTGAGTCGCATCAGTCGGCAGCGAAAAGCCATAAATACTCAAACCTTTGACCGTGACATCATCAGCTAAAATCGATATCCCACGAGATATCTGAACATCCTTAACTGGTGTAATCTCGATCGCCGGAGTAGCCATCACCACCGCATTATCACTCTTAGACTTAGGCACAAATCCAGGTTGAGTAGTACCATCGATCGACACCCCAGCCACTTGAATCGGCGGTAACTCTCGATCGAGATTAATTTTCATACCACCCGCAGGTAAATTAAACTCAATCCGCGAACCTCCTGTCAAACTTTCGCTTACTTGAGCGCGTTCTTCAGAACTAAGCTTGTCGAGTTTTAAATCACCATTGAGCAAGGCGATCGCTTCCCGTAAAGTTAAACCATTATCAGCCTGAATCGTATCTCGATCGCTATTAACCACGATCTTTAAATTAACTCGACTTGCCTGAGCGATAAGACGTTTTGGTGCAGCTTGGGCAGCATTAATTAAAGGTAGTTGACCGATACTCAACCAGCAGAGGATTAATAAGAATTTTTTAATATTAAGGTTATTCATCTGTTTATATATATTGAAAATAATAAATTATAAAAATAGCTATAGCTAGCTAAATGGGTTTTAATATTTTTTAACCGCAGAGGCGCAGAGGGCGCAGAGATTACACGAACATAAAATAAAGATCGGTTCTTCTAATTTAGGATTGTTATAGATAGCCTAGAATATCCTCCCTAGCTCCTTAAAAATAGGCTGCTGCGTAGTCCCTTTACCCCACCCCAGCCCTCCCCTTGCAAAGGGGAGGGAGCAAAGCTCCCAGACAGCCCACTGCTCACCTCAACAAACCCCGCATCCCACACACCAACAAAGCGGCTGTACATCCACCCCACCGTCTCAAACCACCTATGCTTTGAGGGGGGGTTCGGGGGGGGGACACTCCCCCCACCGACGGGGGGTCTGGGGGTCGGAACCCCCAGATCCGGGTTCTGTTAACACAAGAAATGCCAACGGACTAAAGCTATAAACCCCCACCCTCCCAGGAGGAGAGCATGAGACATCACTGAGGCTTCACTTCTGGCGACTGAGGTGCAACCGTTGACGGCTTCACCACCGACTCCGGCGACTGAGGCGCAGCAGTTGACGGCTTCACTTCTGGCGACTGAGGCGCAACCGCTGACGGCTTCACCACCGACTCCTGCTGCTGAGGCGCAGCCACCTTCTGCAACCCAAACCCACTAAACAACTCATCAACCTTCACCGTAAAGCCCAAATAACCCCCACTAGCAGCACGATTCCCCCCAGAAATAGTCGGGTCATCCACCCGCCCCAAACCATACCCCGCAGAGAGCCGCAGATTTGGAGTCAGATAATAACCAGCCTCCAACGCCACCCCAGTCTCGGTGTAGCCTTGATTTGGTTGAGAGATAATTCGACCATCCGCCACCAAATCCCAACTGTATCCGAGTCGATAAGTCGCCCGAAGTTGACCGATCGACAACGCACTATTAGTAGTAAGATCGCTAGCGAGAGTAGTACTACCCGTACGAAGTGCGTATTTACCGTACAGTTCCCATTGCCAATTGGGGGCATAGATAACCTCCGCCGCGATCGTGTTATCCTCAGAATTACTCCCGATACCCGTGAAAATATCTGTAGGAATAGTACTCGGATTGCGACGATACTGATAACTTAGCAGTGCGTTAAATTGGTCGCTCTCAGGATTGCGATAAGCTAACCCAACCTTGAGATTTGCTGTACTACTCAAACCCGAACCGCTCAAGACTTGGTTGGCGACCGAGTTTTGTTGATAGCGAATCAGCGCGGTGAGATCGGAACTAACCTTCCCCGTAATTCCCGCATTAATCCCCGAACTACTACCACCAACCCCATCCCGATACTCATAGCGAGCATTCGCTTGATAATTGGGATTGTCAGTGTAGTTTAAGCCCACACTATAACTATTCCCACTACCAACACCAACACTAGAGCCACTTTGACCGGGGGCGAATGGTTGAGGTGACTGTTGTCCGGCTCCGGTTGAAGTATATCCACCAGTATTGCCAGCGATGAGGCGTTCGTAGGTGAGATCTAGCTTTAAACCAGGTCTGAGGACGATGCCCTGTTGGAGTCCGACAGCACCGATGGATTGATAAGGACTGAGGGAGTATCGTCCGGTTACAGCAGTGTTGCTAGCTAGTTTGTAGTTTGCATCCAAATCTAGGCTGGTGTAGGATGTATTGGCTAATTGTCCTCCTGTGATATAGTTTTGATTGAGTTTGAGATTGATACCCGAATAGATTGCCCAGTCCAGACCTAATGTAGTGCGGTTGGGATAGAGTTGGTCTTGTTGGGTAGTTAGGGCTGTTTCATTGAGGGCGCGGAAGGTGATACTATTTGTCAAGGGTGCAGATAGACGCGATCGAAGTTGACTCGAACTACCTGTATTTACTGCTGCTAAACGGTCATCCCGATTGCGATTGACATAATCCAAGTCCACACTGACTACACCGATACGTTGTTGGACTCCAGCAGTCAGGGTGGTGACACCGTTATCTACTTGAGTACCAGGTACCGCGCCATTTCGAGCGGCGAGTAAGTCGGCGAGATTGGGAAATAAGACCGCTGGTGCAATCCCATTATTATTCTCTCTGTCGATTTGGACGCGGACGTTGGTATTAGCCGCGATTTTGCTGTTGACTTCTGCACCATACCGAGTTTGTCCGGGGACAAAGCTAGATGTGGCATTATTGGAGAAGCCTGGTTCGGTGCTGCGATAAAAGGCGCGTCCTTGAATACTTTCCGAGGGTTTGAGATTGGCTTCCGCTCGATATGCCGCACCATCTACACTGCGACCATCGAAACTGGTAGCATTGGTAGACTTGGCATATTCTGCGGTAATATTACTCGTGGGTGAGAGGGCGATGACGGTATCCGCACCATAGAGGGTAAAGTTGCGTACGCCTTGAGTTTCATTGACGACGCTCGTACCGATCCAGCTTTCTCGGTTCAACTCGCGGGAGATGTTAAACTGGAGCCGTCCGCCGACGATACTAGTATTAACCCCAGGGGTGAGATATTGGTAGGTGGAAATAATCTTCCGCACCATGACGCTACCATTATCATCCACACTTGTCCGCAAGAGGGGACGACGAAGTAAGATTGACCCTCGATCGTAATCGATGTCATAATCAGTACCGCGAATCAACGCTTCACTTTTGAGTACTGTCCCAGGACGATTTAATTCTTCAGTTTCGATCGATATCTGTTCGCTACCACCGAGGATTAACCGCCGCGAGAGGAAGTAATATCCACTCGTACCATCGGGAGCGACTGTATCCCGTTGGAAACCCTGAACGTTATCACCATAAAAAGCACTCGCTTGGAGATTGCCTAGATTATAGTTGACCTTTGCACCATGCAGTTGGCGATTCGTCGCCGAGAACTGTTGGGATTTGGTGGCAAATTCAGTGGTATTGTAGTCACCCCACATCGCCATATCTGGCAAGGCATTGGCAACACCCGTAGACCGCTCGAATTTGACGTAGACGCTATCTTGAGAAGGCGTGAGGACATCCACCTTGGAAGCATCGCCAGTGACGGGATAGAGGTCATCACAACTACTACCAGTACCATCGCGAAATAGGCGAGTATCACCACCACAAGTCTTATTTAGCGATCGATCGCTATTATATGCCCCAGTGAATAACCAATCGCCAACTTTACCCGTACTAAATACTTGACCTCTGACATTTGCTTGGATATCATTATTGCGATCGGCAGGTAGAAAGTCGCGGAAATTGCGATAGTAATCCGTACCTCTACTACCCAGGCGGAAATCCACCACCCCAGTAGTAATCGCCGCCCGTAAATTTGTCTCAAACTGAGCTTGCGTGAACCCTTCCAAATTGAGCGTCGTCGCCCGAATTTTTACAGTTTGAGCATCGATACCAGCGCGCAACTGCGCCGTAAACTTCCCATCCTTCACCGACACCTGAAATCCAGGCTGGTCGCGGTCTTGGTCTACTCCCGCAAACTCCCCCGCACTAGCATTGAGCGTGACAACCCCATCTTGCTTAGAAGAGTTGCCATTTTCATCAATTAGTTTACCTTCGATCGACAACAGCGATCGACCATCCGCCGGAATTCGCGACTCCAATGTCCGCACTTCCACAGTCTTGGGCGCACCCCGAACCTTTAACTTCACCGAAGTTTCTTGACCGACAACCCCATTAGTCGTCGCTTGTGCGGTAAGGATACTTTCTCCCCCACCCAGAGCCACACCATACCAAGTTTGGGTAGTCGTATTCTTCAGACTATCAGTTTCCGTCCGACCGATGAGCGTATTATCGACCGCCTTACCATTGACTTTGAGATCGAGTTTAGCACCCGTTGGATACTGAACGACCACAGTTGCCGCTGGGACATCCATCACCGCATTCATCGTCGGACTGAGAATCTTTACCTCAGTACTAGCACTCTTCGCCGCTGCGGGAACTTGAGCCACAGGCGCAGCGATAACAGGGGCAGAAACTGGTTTGACATCTACAGCAGGCTCCGCAACTCTACGAATTGCGGGCGCAGTCTGAGCTTGAGAGCTATTAATTAAAGTGAATAATCCCAGACTATTAACAGTTGCACCGAGCAAGAAGGCTTTGAGAATTGGTTGTTGAAGTTTCATGGGTTTATTTCGCCTCCTTAGCTGTAGGCGTGACTCCGAAGTTCATTCGCACCAAACCACTCGGAGCTAATTTGACTAAGCGAGATTGACTATTACGTTCTTTGAAATATAAATTGGGAGCTAAAGTGTACCCAGGTAAACTACTAAGGTCGAGCACTCCAGTTCGATAACCATTCGCCGCACCCTTGACCGAAAACAGCCCATTAGCATCTGTAGTCACTTTGTTGCCATCGTCGAGGAATACCACCGCATTCGGGATGCCTGGTTCATTCGCCTGCTGTTCGCCGTCGAAGTTTTTATCCACAAATACCCGACCGATAATCGTCCCCGTATCAGACAGAATCCCCTGCCGCACCTGCAATTGGTGAATCGCTGGGCCATCAACAATCGAGGTATTATTGTCCCCACGGATGCCTGTTAGCGTCGCACTATTGCGTCCGCTTCCCCGTAGCGCATCTGGGGTCAAGGTGGTCGCATAAGCCAGGTTAATCGTCTTACTGGCGTTGAGTGTGCCGGGGAAGCTGAAGGTGGCTACATTACCGTTTTGAGTCACGGTGACGGGAATATCAATGTTGTCTTGTCTGGCTTTGACGGCGTTAGGCTGGAGCCGGAAACCGAGGGGTAAAGTATCGGTGACAGCTAGAGTGCCAATTGAGACAGCGGATAGATTTCTCAGCACCAAGCGATAAACCACGGTATCCCCTGGCTCCGCTGCTGCTCTATCGGCAGATTTGATAATTTGGAAAGTTTGAGGATTGCAGACCCCCACATTCAACCCAACTAGAGACAGACTCGTGCTCAATTCCTGAATTGGTGTGGTGATGGCTTGAGTATTAGCTCCGCCGCCAGCACCAGTCGAAAGAGCTTGGCCATCCAGACTTGTCACATTGAAAGTAATGCTGTCAGGCGTGCTAGTTACCACTTCGAGCAAGATTTGTCGTTCGCCATAGATAGAGCCAGCAGGTGGCTTGATGACTAGGATGTAGACCTGTCCGGGGGTTTGTTGACCCTTAGATCGATCGAGTAAGAAATTATACTGTCCGGTGACATTGCCCACTGTTAGAGCAAAAGGATTAGCATTTTGTCCGTTTGGAGTCAAACCTTCGGGGATACTGTTGTTGGGGATATCTGGTACTTCTGTCGGCGTGAGGGCGACCAGATTACCTAGTTTCAATCGATCGGGAGTCTGATACAAGCCGACGACAAAACCTTCATAGCTGGGCAAAATCTCCCCATTACAACCAGTAATACCCCCCGCAGGATCGACGAGTGCTTGATTATTAATTAATTGGTTGGTACTCGATTCAATTTTTAACGTTAAAGGTTGACCAGTAAAGGGGTCTATCTTCTCTGATTGGACAGTAGTGGTAGAACCGCCAGAACTACTAGAACTACCAGAACCATCCACATCATAGGTGTACTGGGCCGTATTCTTGATTTCTGGTGGCGTGTCGATAGCGGATACCGCGCTAACTTGAGCCACACCAATTATCGACAGTCCGACCAACTGAAGGTATTTTTTTAAATAGTAGAGGTGCCGTCGCGATTGTAACCTAGACACTTGACTTAGTTCCTTAAATATAATATTAGACTTAAAATAATTTCAATCTTATAAATTAACTGCTCTGTTACCATTTATACTTACGAGTACTAGTAACGTCACCCGTTATTCCACGGTGCTTTCGATCGAATCTCAAATTAGTCGGCGAGCATTTACCTAGTAGACATTAAATAGCGATCGAACGACCCATTCATTTACTAGTTATTATTCGATTGAAATCATTAACAGCAAGGGTTTGAGGATTGCAGGAGTCGAAAATCAAAACGAATTTTAGCAGCAAAATATATTGAATTATTCCGGATAAAACAGCCTCCCCCCATTCACCCGCGCTAGATTTGCAGCTAGAGAAGGAGTCTGAGGGGAGATGATGCGGAAATTACTTAGAGACTTGACGACGGAAGGTGAAAGTACCAGTAGCTTGAGGTGCTAAAGTACCAATAGAGTGGGTGTACTTGGTCACTTTCCGATCGGCAGCCGTAGTACTTGTTCCGTCACTGAGACTAAATGTCACCGTACCCACGGAGACAGTTGTCGAATTTGGATTTGGGTCATTTTCAGTCAAGCCAGCCCAGTTATTGGGTTGAGCATAACCATCTTCGATGATGGTAAAATTGGCAGCGGAGAGACCTTTACCACCATTAAGCACGATCGGTGAGATATTTTTGAACGTCAACCGATACTCGATGTATTGTCCTGGTTTAGCTGTTTTGAGGCGTTTGGGATCGATCTTACATTCGAGATCCTCTGTGGGTTTGGAATCATTAATTTTGGGATCGTTCAGGAAGTCTGAAATAACTGTCGTGCCATTGGTACCCAAGACCCGAAAATCCTTACACACTTTGATAAATCCGGTGTACACTCGATCGGTAGTCTTATTTGTTAGTTCATCGTTGCCAGGTAGATTGGTATTATTTCGATCGACAAAAGCTACCAATTCGACTGAATAACCCTTGAGTGGCTCAGTACCTTCGGGCAAATCGATGCCCGTGATATAGTCAATCTGCTCGTTGGCTACTTTGGGAATGACAAAAGTCGGTTTAGTCGCATCATTCGCTACAAATTTGCCACTTGTGACAGTGAAGCTGACATCGGGGATAAGTTTTTTGGGATCTCTAAGGGTAACGATAGTACCTTCAGGTAGGGGTTCACCAGCTTTTACAGTAGGGATAACCTTGATATCGAGTGGAACACCAGTTTGATTTTTAACAGTGTTCGTAAAGCCAATCGCACTGGGGTTAAATTTACGTCCTGTCTCAACGGGGGTAATAATACTTTTGTTGGTGAAATCCTGGTTATTATCATTCGCTTCACTTTTAGCGTCTGGAACACCGTTGGTACCGTTGACAATCGTACCAATTTTGATGGGAGTGGTGGTGAATTGGCCGATCGCTGTGGTAAGATTACCAAAACCAGGTTTGACTAATGGTTTTCCAGTGGGATCTGTTGGCCCTGGGCTACCATCAGCATTAAAATCATTGGGGTTGGAATCTCCAGATTCGTCAACGACAGGTAGATTGCTGTTGGGTGTCTTGTCAGTGATGTCGTTGGGGTTGGCGGGTGAGTTGCCAAATAACTGAGCGATGTTGTCAACTTGAGTGGTGGTAAATGGGTCGATAACGGTTAATTTGAGCTGGAAACCATCGACTATATTGCCTTTGAGAATTCGACCATCAAACAGGATAAAACCGACGCGACGGAGGGTTTCATTTGGTCTTGTCTCTGGTTTTTCCTCTGTCCAAGTAGAAGTATCAGCCCGATCGGTCGCACCAATTGCGCTACCATACTGATAGACGATCGTCCATCCATTCGGTACGATCGCACTAACAAACTTTGTCCCTACTGGTATCGCATCAGAGATTAAAATCCCCGGCTTTTTCAAACCAGGTACTGTCACGCCTATCAAGTCCGCTGGGATAACGTTACCAGCTTTATCGGGGACTTTGTTTTCGACTTTGACACTTAGATTGTAAGTGATACTGCGATCGGCCACAACATAAGTACCATCACTTGTTTTGATTGTGGCGAAAGCTTGAGGTTGTTTGCCAATAGTAATAGTTTGGGTATCCATCGACTCGCGAGTACCATTAGCTGGTGCGCCGAAAATTTCGCCATCGACAGGATCGTCATTATCGATCGTAAATACTCGATCGGTTATTTTGAGGACGTTAATATTAGCATTAATAATTTCAATATTCTGGCTATTAGGTTTAATCAGCGTTTTACCCAAACTCACACTAATATCGCCAGTAGCTCCGTCATTTACTTTGACTGGAACGCGAACTTTAAGGATTTTATCTCTAGCAATATTACCAGATACAAGACCACCATCGGGAATATCTTTCCAGCTATTAACATCATCTAGGTACTGAAGTCTCTGTACTTTCCCAGCACCAGTCAAGCCAGCTTCATTCGGTACAAATACCTTGGTGCCATCATTACCAATGTTGATAATATCGAAGCGAAAATAGACATTATCACCACTTTTGATATTAGAGATATTTACATCTTTGTCATCAGTGATACCCTTTTGGGTAACGTTAATTCCAGCTACTTCAGAGATGGTAATTTTGATGACATTGGAAACAGTATTAATCCGCCGAGGATCGTTAATATCTGTAGTTGTGGGTGGATTTAAAGGGTCTTCATAAGTGGCAGTTGCTTGGTTGTCGATCGATACAATCGGTGCAGCTAAAATTGGGGCGATCGAGTATACCAAACTACTGGCTATTAGTCCGGCAGCAAATAGAGGGCGAGAATAATTAATTAATTTATGGTGGTCTTTCGGGGTTGTTTTCATAATTTTTTCTCTAAAAACACGTTTACTCTAGTCTTTTTTTTAGCGGATACAAATAATGCCAAACTAGCATGATTTTTGTCACAGCTATTTGGCATTATCTAAAATAAATATTAGTCGTTCTAAGATTCGATCGATGACGATCTACTTAACTACAACTTCATATACTGCATTAACTTGGGCTTTAGCCTCAAGGGTGCCTGTGAATTTCCACCGCAGGTTAGTATAAGCAGTAGTAGGGGCTTCCTTTTTCCCCATCATTGGCTTGGCTACATAACTTTTGCCACCATCGAGACTGAATAACAATTCAGCCCCATTGAGAGCTGTTGCCGAATTTTTGACATAGCTAGTACCTCTAGGAATTGGTTGCGTCAACATCAAATTCTTGACAGCCTTATCACCATTTTTGGCATTGACTGTATAGCGCAGGACATCTCCAGGCTTGACAGATTTACCAGAGGTTGCTTCGTAAGCAATTTTGTCACCTATTTTGACTTGCTTCTCTGCTTTGAGCGTCAGTATCACCCGTTTGGCAGCAGATGTGGCGGGTGCTGATTGTGCTTGAGCGGATTGGGGCAATATCGTTGGAGCAGTAACTCCGATTGTCGCGATGATACCAAGAGTAGCGATTAATAATTTATACACGATCTTGTTGATTTATCTATAGATGTACATAAGTACCGAGACGATAGAGTCGGCGATAATGTTGCCTAATTTACCTCTTTTTATTATTCCCAATCTAGCTAGTAAATGTTAGATCGATCGGATTTATCACAATAATTAAAATTAGCGATGGCTAGCCTTTTTAAATACAGTATGAATAGTCAATACTTCGATCGGTTTCGATTCCAAGGATCGGATGATATCTCAGATTAGAATATAGGTCGATCGAAGTATAGTTTCAACTCAATAATTCCAATTTTAAGAGTTCTAGAGGGGTGCGGTATTGGCTTGTCCTCTCTCAAGTTTGGGAACTACCATGTGTCTACAGTTATTTGAATTGCTGCGGAGTCTTTTTACCCCTCCCCAGCCCTCCCCTTGGAAAGGGGAGGGGGTAAGAGCTAGAGCTACTCTGGAGTCTTGCTACCTTGGGATCCACAAGTTATTTGAGTTGCTGCGTAGTCCCTTTACCCCACCCCTTTCCAAGGGGAGGGAGCGAAGCCCCCCCTTTCCAAGGGGGGGTTGGGGGGGGTAAACCCATCACAACTGAATTCTAGCCAACTTGTCCATACAGACTAAGTTTGAAAGAGAGAGCAAGATGCTCCGGCTCCCCTTCTCCTTTGAATTGGGAGAAGAAGTCGGGGGATGAGGACCTCAACAACAATCGATAGCAAGAATCTAAGACTCTTGCTACCAATTCAGTTGTGTCTATTTCACCTCACGGAGGAACGTAAAGTTACCAGATGTTTGAGGAGCAGTCACAGTAGTTGAATTCATCTCATACTTGCTAACAGCAGCAACATCGGCGGCGGTAGCACCATTATTAAAGAAGGAAACCGTACCACCCTTGCTATCAGTTGCCTTACCAGGCTCGTTATTAGTTACAGCCGCCCAGGTATTACCACCTGCTGCGCCATCTTCCACGATCTTCACTTTGCCAGCATTGAGGATGACGTTACCAGTACCACCAGTATTGGAGATGTTCTCGTATTTAATCCGGTATTGGATAAATTGACCAGGTGCTGGTTTTGCAGGAGTAGTAGTGAAAGCCTTGACACTCTCACTGATACCAGACTCAGATGCACTGTCCAGAATACGTGCATCTTTGGACAACTTGAGATAGCCAGTGTACACAGTATCGATGGTGGTGTTCTGAGCAGCATTTGCAGGTACTGTTGTTGCGCCAGCAGCAGGAGCAGTAGCATCAGCAAAAGCAGTAATCGGTGCAGTGTAACCTTTGAGCTGAGGAGTGTTAGGTGGTAGTGTCACCGATACACCATAGCCTGGTGTTGCATTGACAGCTACATTGGCGAGTACGATCGGTAGTTTAGCCGCATCAGCAGCTACTGGAGTATAAGTACCCGCAACATTGTCGTAAGTATAAGTCCGAGTATCGCTACCATTGGTAATTGCCACGAGAGTACCAGTAGGCAAGTCGGTTTTAACTACAGGTGCAGTTGGGAGGAGATAGATATCAGTTGCTGCACTACCTTTATTTTCAACAGTGTTGTTGAAACTCACTGGTAGAGGTACTGCTACTGGAGTCAGTGCTCCAGTGACAGGATCCGTAACAGTGGCATCACCAACGGTGATTGTCGCAGACTTGTTGGTGTAGTCCGTGTTGAAAGTACCATCAGCACCAGTTGCTTGAGGAACATTCACAGGGCCATTGAAGAGAACGCGAGTACCTGCTGGCACAATCGTGACAGGAACACCTACTGGAGTAGCAGGAACGGAATTGTTGGCATCAGGAGTACCAGTTTGATCCGCAACAGGTTTGGTGAAGTCAGGAGTTTTATCAGCGTTGGGTGTAGTACCAAAAATGTTGGCAACGTTGTTGATAGTAGTAGGTGCGGTTGGGGATGCACCAGTAGTTTGCAGTACTACTTTAAAACCACTATAAAGATCTGGACTCTTGGGTAATGGTTGGTCGTCACTCTTCACGAAACCAACAAAGTTAACGCCAGAAGTAGGTAGGGTACCAGTTAGCCAAACGATATCAGCTACTGGAGTACCTACAGGACTGAGACTGTAAACTGGAATGAATGTAATTGGAGATCCATCAGGAGCCGTTAATCCAGTTGGCGCAACCAATGCGGTAGGTGTGGTACCTGCGGGAACGGGGTTGCTAATTAGAACGCGATTGGTGTTAGGATTGCCATCGAGGTTAATCTTGGTCGCACCCAAGTCAGCAGGGTTCTTGCCTGCATCAGGGCCAGTTGTTGGTGCGTCAGGATTTACTTTGACATTGATGTCATAAGTGATTCTATTTTTAGTAGGATCGGTATCTGGAGTTGTCAGCGCACCAGTCATGTTGATGTCAACAAAAGCTTTGTTTTCAGCGTTGACATTCACCGTCTGGATTGCCGCAGCTTCACGGACATTGTTGATTGCTTTACCCAGAGGTGCAACATTCGCATCATTCTCGATGTCAATGGTGTAAACGTCTTCAGTGTTGCTATTGGTACTAGTACGTTCCTTGTTATCAACTGGGGTACCAGGTACTGGCGCACTGGCAGTTTTACCTAATTGGACTGTTAAGGCAGGGTTAGCCGCGTTAAACAGATTGACGACGACTACTACTCGTGCTTTCATGGTGCCATCAACGGCAACGTTGGGCATTACCGCAGGATCGGTTGCACCACCAGTGGTGATATCTTTATATCCTTGAGCATCTGCACCAGGCTGACCGACACCAACGAAGTACTGGACTTTTTGGAATGTACCCGCAGTACTGACAGTCGCAGCACCTGGAATGCTAAATTTGACGGCACTGTTACCTTTGTTGGTCAGTACAAAGTCAAAGTTGACAGTATCACCTGGTTTGTACTTGCCAGCGTCAGTGATATCAGTAAAACCAGCACCTTCAATGAAGATACCAGCTACTTTCTCGACTTTGACACTGACAGTGTTGGAGATAGTATTTAAGACCGCAGGGGTGAGTGATGTATCGTTGGGATCTTCATAAGATGCCGTTGCAGTGTTACTGATGTCAGCACCAGCGGCAGTAGCTGCATAGATTGGAGCTGCGAGTTGGAGCAAGCCACCTGCGACCATCGCAGAAGCTAGGAATGGACGAACGTAAGAATTAACTTGATGTTTGGATGCTGGTCTCACTGGAAGGAATTCCTTTTATAGTTATTACGTTTACTCAAATCGGGAGTCTGTTTTACTTGTCTCGGCTATCTCAAAGACCGACTAAAGACAAAGCAAGTTAGTATATTTGGGGTTGTGAATTTTAAATGGTCTAGATTGTAGGCATATCTTGCCGATCTCACTTATTTGTCGATCGCTGTTTCCTGTTATCATTTACCTACCCTGCTATTCTGGCTGCTGCCTAGTCGATTTGAGATCCGTGTCGCTACGGGTTTTTCGACCGTCAGATTAATTAATAGATCGTATATTCACTGACGAAAACTGTAATAAAATACACAAAAGGTCAGAAATTTACTGACTCCCAAACCAAGGTCGAACCTGATATCCTAGATATACAAAGCCGCGCTGCAATCCTTCCTTGCGCGCTTTGTGCCAAATAAATCCCTAAAAATAGACAATGACAATAGACTGGATTACCCCTGCCGATCGCCTACAAGCTCTACCCCAATATGTATTTGCTCGTCTCGACGAACTCAAAGCAAATGCCCGCAGTCAGGGCGTAGACTTGATCGACCTCGGTATGGGCAATCCAGATGGCCCAGCTCCAGCACCCGTAATTGCCGCAGCCAAAGTCGCACTAGATGAAGCTACCAATCATGGTTATCCACCCTTTGAAGGTACGCCTAGTTTTCGACAGTCGATCGCCAACTGGTATCATCGTCGCTATGGTGTCACCCTCGACCCCAATAGCGAAGCTCTCCCCCTGCTCGGCTCCAAGGAAGGCTTGGGACACCTCGCCCTCGCCTACATCAATCCTGGCGACACCGTATTAGTACCTAGTCCCGCCTATCCCGTTCATTTTCGCGGGCCAGCGATCGCGGGTGCTAATATTCACAATATTATCCTCAAGCCGGAAAATGATTGGGTCATCGATCTTAATGATATTCCCCCAGATGTCGCCCGCAAAGCCAAAATTTTCTTCTTCAACTACCCTAGCAACCCCACTGGAGCCACCGCCCCTCGATCGTTCTTTGAAGATGTGGTCGCCTTTGCCCACGAATACAAAATCCTCCTAGTCCACGATCTCTGCTACGCGGAACTCGCCTTCGACGGCTACCAGCCCACCAGCCTGCTGGAAATCCCTGGTGCCAAGGAAATCGGCGTAGAGTTCCATACTCTCTCCAAAACCTACAATATGGCGGGCTGGCGTGTCGGCTTTGTGGTGGGAAATAGTCAAATCATCCAAGGACTGCGGAAGATCAAAACCAACCTCGACTATGGGATTTTTGCCGCCCTTCAAACTGCTGCTCAGACGGCTCTAGAGCTACCGGATGAATATGTCACCACAGTTCAAAACCGCTACCGCGAACGCCGCGATTTTATGATTCAGGGTTTGGGCAAATTGGGCTGGAAAGTTAAGCCCACTCTCGCTACAATGTATCTATGGGTTCCCTGTCCTCCAGGTTGGAATTCTACCGATTTTGCCCTGATGGTATTGCAAAAGACTGGGGTTGTGTTTACTCCTGGCAATGCGTTTGGGATTGGGGGTGAAGGATATGTCAGAATTAGTCTGATTGCGGGTTTTGACAGATTGGGCGAAGCGATCGACAGGCTCGAAGCTGCTGGCATTCGTTACGAACAAAAGGTAAGCGTTGAAGCTTAAAAATTTATAATTTCAGTTTGACAACACAGATCGAACTCGAAACCTAGGGTTCCTCAAGCCTGAGCACCGATCCCCGATATCTAAACCTGAGACAAAAATGTATCGATAATTCCTTAAAATAATCTAGATCGGTATACTTAATATAAAAAGGATGTAGACGATCGTTTACGATCCTAGATGTAGGAGTGTATCCACAATCTGAATTAAGATCGAATGGAGAAGTTGACGATATGCATGAAGAACTAGAAGACCAATGGGCGGGAGCCTTGGATCCGCGCCTGACTGCGATGGCACATCCCCAGGACTCTCATAGTTACTACAATCGGGGTGTCTCACGCGCTCGGATTGGCGACAGACAGGGAGCACTGGCTGACTACAACTGCACGATCGAACTAGATCCCAATCATGCCAAAGCCTATGTCAATCGAGGACTACTCCGCGACAGGTTTGGCGACAGAGAAGGTGCTCTCACCGACTATGATAAAGCGATCGAACTCGATGATACCAGTGCCACCAACTATTATAATCGCGGCAACGTCAAATATCGACTCGGAGATCGACATGGCTCTTTAGCCGACTACGATCTAGCGATTCGGTTAGATTCCAACCACGCCAAAGCTCACTACAATCGAGGTTTTGTGCGAGCTAGTTTGGGCGATAGGAAAGGCGCGCAGAAAGACTTACTCAAAGCAGCAGATCTATTCCGCAAACAAAATAAGGATTGGGATTATCAAAGTGCCCTGGAAAAATTGCAAACAATTTAGATCCCATCCGGTACGAGATTATCTCACATTGCCAAGATTGGCGATCCTGATTTGAGGCAGTATCTAGGGGTTGTCTGCAACGAGCCGATTTCCCACCTTTTTTCGACATACCCCGATTTGAATTATCGTTTTATTTCCTCAACTCGTACCCCATCATCGCCAATCCAAGCCACCTGAGCGACACCTCGATCGATCGCAATTTGGCGGATTTGCTCGATGTTGCCATCATTAAGGTACATTTCCACTCGCCCTGACTCAGCAGCCGCTCGTAATTTCTGCGCGTAAATTAGGGCAGATGCAGCAGCAGGATCGGTCATCGCCACCACCAACCATTCCGCTTTGGGGGTCTGCTGGGGCATGGAGGCATTAGTTTGGAGCACTTGCTGTAAGTCCTCAATATTCAGAGAGAAGCCGATTCCTGGGCAATTTTGACCCTGTGGGTGATATAGTGCCAGTAACCCGTCGTAGCGTCCGCCTTGAGCGAGAATATGGGCGCGATCGTCGGTGATACTGACCGCTTCAAAGACAATCCCTGTATAATAATCGAAGGTTTGAATCAAGCTCAAATCCAGTACTAATGGGAGTGAATCGCGAGTAGAGCTAAGTAATTCGATCGTAGCTCGAAGATGGGCGATCGTATTTTGACTGCTAGCATCTAAGTCTAGTTCGGCTAGTTTTGATAATACTCGATCGGGTTTACCGCGCAAATCGAGAATCGATAGAGCCAAATCCCGCTGACTGGGTGTAAGTGGTAATTGTGCCAAGGTAACTCGATCGAGATGTGCCAAACACTGGCGAATTTGCGTCTGGAATTCGATCGGAAACTGCGCCAACAACGCCTGACTCAATCCAGCCTCCCCCATTACCAATTGCCAGTTGGGGACACCTAGAGCATCCAAACAATCAGCCAACAACAAAATCGCCTCAGCGTCAGCCAGGGTTCCCCCAGCACCTAATAACTCAATCCCCGCTTGATAAAATTCCTGTTGTCGCCCATGTTGTTCGGCAGATGCTCGCCGAAACACATTAGCCGTGTAATATAACCGCTGAGGATACAAATTCCCCATCCGCGTCACCGCCGCACGAGCGATCGAAGCCGTCAATTCCGATCGTAAACCCAGGGTACCACCATCTGGATCGGGAATCTGAATTATGCTCTCTCGATCGATCGCACCACCCGCAATCAACGTCTCCAATCGCTCCAAAGTAGGCGTAATAATCCGATGATAACCCCAGCGATGCAACACATCCTGGAGCCTCGTTTTAATCCAATCTTTTTGCGCCACATCTAAAGGCAATAAATCCCGTGCTCCTGGCGCATAAGAATTCAAGCGACTAGTAGCATTATCACTTTGTTGGGGTAGAAATGTAGTAGAACGGCGATCGGTCATCTTTGATAAGGCGCAACTGGCAACTCCCTATTATAGTCGCTTGTGCGCTGATTTTAGATTAGCATAATAGGCAGGCGTTAAAAAATAGTGAATCTCGATCGAAACTAAAATACTATAAAGATGCGTTTGCCAAAGAACACGCCAGAATCATTGGCGAAGGATTGGGAGAATTTGACGAGAATCTAAGTATCTCCACTGAAACTTTAGATTTTGATGTTCTATTTATCCCCAACTCAGAATTCCTAGCTCAGGAAGATCGAGATTTAGACTTATATTGCCGATTGCTCAAAACTGACTCAGTTGTCAATCTGGAGTTTTTTAGCGGTGCTTTGCGGGCGAAAAATCTACGAGAATGTCGGATTAGAACTAATCTAGACTGGGTAAAACAAAGAAATAACTACGATCGTCTAAACAAAGAGATTAAAGCGAGCAAAGATTTAGCCAATACCAAAAGGTTAGAAGCTAGACTCAGCAAACCCAAGCTAAAATTTTGTTGGATTATCGTCGCTTTACCTAGTACCAAAACTCTAGCTAGCTTTCAAAGCAAACCCCATCCCGAATGGGGCAAAGGTGTCTACCTACTTCCCGAAATCGAACGGATGGGAGTAGTCATTATTCCCGAACTAAAAAAAAGTCCAGGCACTCTCAAAGCTGAGAACTCTAGGTAAGGAAAAGATCTTCACAGAAGCATTTCTAGAAACGATCGATCTACCATTCGCTCATCCCAAACGAAATGCTATCCTAGATTTAGGTCGATCTTATTTTAATTTTCTGTCAGAAATAACAGTCCCACTCAGTGATGAAGAGACAATAGATATGAGAACCCTAAGAGAAATTTACCAAGCCAACAGAGCCGAGACTATCAGTCTACATGAGTCTGTAGCTCAGGTTCAACTGGAATTGTATCGAGCCAAACAAGAAGCCTCTCAACGCGAAGCTGAAGAGCAACGGAGGATTGTCAAAAACTTTCTGATGAGAAAGCTTGGTGATAACATATTAACAAATGAAGTTACCGAAAGATTAGAACAACTGTCTTCCGAGCAATTAGATGACTTATTATTCCAAGCCGCAAGTTGGAATAATCCCACTCAAATTCAAGATTACTTTAATATCGATAGTTTAGATGGTTGAATGCAGATCGAGAGTCATTTAACGCGTTGCTAAATTGAGGTATAAAATGCGCCATAAATTGAGGGTAGGGGCAATTCATGAATTGCCCCTACCCTCAATTTCTAGCGTTGATTAGAAAATAAATCATACCTATATTCAGTAATGCCAAATTTAATCATGTGAATATTTAGAATTGTAGTGGCTTGACAAGGCTAAAACTGCGGGTTACGCGATCGCTTAAAATAAAATAATACTGATTGTATTTTACAGGACTCTGAATGCCCACATTTTTAGCCTTGTCAAGCTACTACAGTACTAAAACTGGATCTCTTAGAGGCTGTTTGAAAAGTCTGTTTCGTTACCCGTAGCTTCTAGAAATCCCCCTAAATCCCCCTTTTCAAGGGGGACTTCCGGATCCGATCCCCCCCTTTTTAAGGGGGGCTAGGGGGGATTCTCTAGAGTATGCGTATTGAAAATAACTTTTCAAACAGCCTCTTAGTACAGCTTCGGCGGACTTTGCATCACTAGCAGCGGTTTCAACCGCTGACTTATTTCAATTGCTATCGTTTTCTAAACCCGAATTTCATCAGCAAAACTAGCAATTTTATCAAATTTCAACATCCCAAACGCCGAACCCCAGACCTTTTCATGGGTATTGATATCCATCCCTTTATCCAAACTCACCCAAGTAGTTTCGGTGATTTCTACATCACTAATTAGATAAGTCATCACCCCATTCTTTTCGATTAAACATCCATCTCCAGGCTCAACTCCACCGCGAAACATCTCTCCATCACGCCTGAAAACCATCGAACAATTGACGCGACGATCGATACAATCCCGCGTAATGGTTTTTAAAATCTCCGGTTCCCTTGCCGCTCCAGCATAGAGCATCGCGTCTTGAAGGCTATAGTTTTCGATATAAGTATCATCACCTCGATCGACTACTTTATGCACCCCCTGACGGTAAGGAGTCCACAAATCGTGGTCGTATACTTGCTCTGAATAAAACCCGATCGCATCGAAAAACTCGAACGGTAACGGTCTAAAAAAGATCCGAATATGTGCGTAATGTTGAGGATCGGCAGATGATTGTTTATAGTTACTAAAGTCACCCGCCATCCATTGTGCTAAAACGATCGAGTCAGTCATCAAAAGGGGTGAGGGGTGAGGGTGCTATTCTAGGAAAAAATCCGCAGCTCTGATGAAAAAGAAGCAGTAATAACACCATTTCCATCGCTGGTTTTGATTTGAGATACCCGAAAGCGTAAATTGGGATTGACAAACCAAATACGTTCTTCTGCGGCGGCTCGATCGTATTCTGTACTTAGGATAAAGACACCATCTTCCGTAATCTGATATTCACCAACAGCGGGGATAGTCTCAGCATAACCTCGATCGCGCAATAATTTACCCCGATTAGGCAATTTGGGATCGGGAATCGGTACGAGGATCGTACTTCCTTTGAGCACCTCTTTTTCATCCCAATCTGATTCTCCCTCCCAACTCATCTGGAATGGAGCTACAGCTTGACTAGGTTCGAGATCGTAGGATTTACATAGCTCGATTACTTCAGGTCGATCGATCGTCAATGCCACGATATCTATCGCCGATCTTACAGCCTCAAAGTGACTAAAGATCATATGATGAGCACTACGCTGAGACTTCCATTGTCCGATCGAACTTGCTACAAATTGATTGATATCCATGCGGTTCGTCAGATTAACGTTTTTTGGACTTCGACGACTGTTGACGACGGGTAGTTTGCTTTGTTGCCGCCGCTTTAGTTGTTGTCTGCACTGGTTTAGCTTCCACAACTGGAGCCACTTCAGCAATTGGTTCGGCTTTAACAATCGGTTCCAATTCAGCAATTGGTTCGGCTTCCACAACTGGAGCTACTTCAGCAATTGGTTCAGCTACAACAATCGGTTCCAATTCAGCAATTGGTTCAGCTTCAGATTCGATCGTCTGTTTTGATTCAACAACTACTTCAGCAATCGGTTCTAATTCAACTTCAGCAATTGGGGCTATTTCAGTTGATATAGAGGATAACATTTTGACACTGATTACCTTCGCACCACGACGACCGATCGCTGAAATTGTTTGAGCGAGAGTAGAATAAGAAACTTTAATCTTGGAGTTACTAGTTCGTCCCATTCTTTGACCTGAGCCAGATTGTATCTGAATTTCAAACACTCGATCGGTACGATCTGTAAAACTAGAAATGGTGGCCATAGTCATAATAAATTTATCCTATATTATAGAGTCAATCGACTTAATGGGTTTATATTTACTTCTAAATAGTTATTAAAAGATTGAAAAATCTCAACATCAGTCACATTGAGACTATCGAACGGATGGATTAAAACAACTAATGTTTGGTTAGTCAGCCGTAAAATATTTGACATTCTATCGACTGACTAGCCAAATCAGATCGAAGCCTAAACCATCTCAGTGATACTGATGATTTTGCCGCTAGAGCGATGAATCTGCTGAATTTGAGCAGTCATGCGATCGGTAGTTACCATATACTCGGTAGTACTAATCCGCCGAGTAGCGCGAGATTTGGCACCAGTGACAACAATCTTGAAGGTTTTCGTCGCCCCAGCACCGCCCAAGTTGACACCCGATGCAGTAACTTTGCTAGTGCTATTGGTACCAACACTGTAGACGAGCTGGGAAGATTTTACCGCACTACTGAGTTGGGCGGGGCCGCGATCGATCGCCACCATCCGATTATAAGTCACTTGACTTTGACCGATTTCACTATCAGTCCCTCGGTTGTAGGGCACAACATTGTCCCCAAACGCCGCTGCATACTCATCGCTATCGATGTAGGAATCAATCTCCGCATCATAACCTTCAGCTACACAGCGCACTGTATGAGCGGAAACTTCAAGTTGTGATTGGGGCGGACGACCCAAAAAGTGCATAAAATTGAGTTCGACGAACCGATAAGGCGCACATCGCTCAAAATGGCGAGCGCGATAAAAATCCGACTTACCCACTGCGCGAACGAATTCGCGTACCGAAAGACTCCCATCACACAATTGAGACTCCGCCGAGGTGAGCCGTTCGCTCTCCATGACGTGAGCATTGCCCAGTACCTGCTTGTAAACTGCGCGGATGACTGATTGGACATCTTCGATCGATCGACTCGCCCACAGTTCCGTACGTGTCATAGTTGCCATAAAATTATTTCAGCCTAAATTGTTAAGAAAGTTGGGAGTTGGGAGTTGCTGTACCACCGTATGGGAGTTGGGAGTTAGGTTTAAGTGGTAGCCTAGCTTATGTCGCTCACTCTAGCTCTAAATTCACCTTTGAGATCGCAGGTTCGCGACTCGACTGAGCGTTGACTGTGTAGACTTTGTTGACTTCGGCTACGCAATGCCAAAGGCAAGGCTACGCCAACAGTCAACAAAGTCTACACAGTCACCCCTACAATAATTAAACCGTAGTCATACTGACGATCGAACCGCCCTGCTTGTGAATCCGTTGGTAGGTTTCCGATAGTTGCGCGTAAGGCACCATGTACACTTGGTTGCTGCGGCGGAATTTAGAAATATTATTAACTTTATTCGCGCGATAACCAGTAACTTCAATCCGGTAAACTTTACCCTCGTCGCTAGCACCCACACCATGACGGGAGCGAGAAACCATCGGCGGATTGCGGAAGGTGTTACCTGGAGCTGTAACAGCCGTAGCAATGGCATTAATGACCAAAGAATTGAGTTTTGGTGTTTTGCCTGCGAGATCGGCTTTGAGAGAGCTTGTCGATGCCCCACGTACCATTTGGAAGGTATGGGTAAAGCCAACCATGTGAGTGATTGCTTCGGTTTTGTATCCTCGGATATAGGGAACGAAGTTTTCCCCAAAGACGTTTTGATACTCGTCGCTGTCGAGGTATGAATCGATCTCAGCATCAAAGTCGCCAGCGTCTAAAATGGCACTATGAGCTTTCATTTCATCATAGCTATTTGGGGCACGACCTAAGAGGTGACGGAAATTTAGCTCGATGAACCGATACCGAGGACAATCAGCAAAGCGAGACAGGTAAAGATCTGACTTAGCGACAGCACGCACAAATTCGCGCACGCTAAAGTTCCCCATTTTAAACTGAGACTCAGCTACAGCCAACCGCTCGCTTTCCATGACATAGGCATTGCCCAATACTTGGCGATAAACGTTGGAGATAATCATCTCTGCTGTGATAGACGAATCACCTGGGATGTACTCGATGGGTGGAGTTTCGTCAAATAGACTGACACCTAATTTTGAAGCTGGGCCAAAATACATTTTTTAAGTCTCCCTATAGAACAAAAATTAAAGCTGAGAGCGATCGTCTCAAGATTCTAAGGAAATCGATCGTTAACGTTACAAATAGTAACCGAGTCACCAGCTACTTTAGGCTCGATCGAGCTGTCTAGTTTTCCAGGTTGCCCCAGATTCCCAACGCAGTTTTCTCACTTTACCTATATTAATCTTCATATATAGCTGCAACACTAAATGCTAAGAATCGTAAAGAGGGAGAGGGATGAGGGGGAGAGGGGGAGAGGGGGGAATTTCGGCGTTGCTGAATCTGGGTATGATTTACTTTTTAGGGAACACCCGAAATCTAGGGTAGGGGCAATTCATGAATTGCCCCTACCCTAGATTTCGGTTGCGTTTCATACATCAATTCAGCAACGCCGGAATTTTAATCCAAAATCCAAAATCCAAAATCCTACCCATTTACCTTTGACTGAACTTTAAAGATACTGTCGGTAGGCTTGGTGGCGATAGTGGCATCCCAATTAATCGATCGCAGGAATTGTTCGCCTGACTTGGTTTCGACTACATCTACCCCCCATTGATTGGGTTGGAGCGCATCGGGTGAGTCGCTGGTAGCTGGGGTAGTTTTGATACCACCCAAAATGAGAATGTCAAAACTTGTATCCCCCAAGCCAGCTTTGATGCGACTATTACTCAAAATTTGCGCGCACTTTTCCCCCATTTCCTGGGGTGTGAGTAATTCGATCGGACATAATATTTCAACAATCCAGTGCGGATTGGCTACCTCCCGACATTTAATTTCTGGATGAGAATTAAAGCCCTCAGCAAACATCTCAGTAAAGGCTGCTCGGCTCATGGCGGGCACATTTGGATCTACTAAGTCGAAATTATGAGAAAGCAACATTCGGAGCGATTGAGAGTCATCCATTAGCTAAAAAATTCAGATCTTGCAATAGTACTATTTATCTCATATTTTGCACCAGTTGGGATAATTGCAAATCTGCTAATCCTTAGATACTTAAATACAAAACAACTCCATAGACTAACTGCGTAGGAGGATCCTAGCTACGTAGAAGATGAGATCGGACTGCAACCAGAAATAATCACAATTGAGGAATTGCGCCTATTCTCCGTATTTTCACTAATAGACATAGTACATTTAGCTGAGTTAGCCTATGTATGAGAGATAAAATTCGCGGCAGAGTGAAAACGCAAGAAGTCTGAGACTTAATATTTAAAGAGAGATCGGTTGCTCAATCTGAATAAAATTTAAGAATATCCATTAATACTGTCCATATTTTAGATATATCGATCGACCATTATTCAAGACAACATAAGTAGAGGTAAAATGAAATTTTATACAGGAACTAATGGTGATGATTATGAGATGGGGACAGATGATGATGATATTCTTGATGGGCTAGCAGGAAATGATACTCTAATAGGTGGCGACGGTAACGATAGAATTGATGCAGGTTTAGGTATCGATATTGTTGATGGTGGTTATGGTGATGATACCCTAGTCGTTGACTATTCTAGTAATGCTTATGCTGGTATTAATAATTTTGGAATCACCACTACTCTATTTAATAGTGGCAATGGATTCAGTGGTACTATTACCGCACCTAATAGTGTATTCAACTTCGATCGCGTAGATTTCAGCAGCATCGAACGTTTTAAAATTATCGGCACAAATGGACAAGATATTCTCGCAGGTGGATACCAGCAAGATACCTTAATTGCTGGAGCTGGCGACGATATTATTCAGGATAACTTTGGTGGAGATATCATCGATGGTGGTGATGGATTCGATCTCCTCAAAAATGCTATCTTCAATCCTTATCCCCTGGGTGGAATGTTTAATCCTTATTCTCCCATACCAATGGCTGGAATATCGATCGACGATCTAGGTACTCTAATTATTGCGCCTGATGGTAGCAGTATCAAAAATATCGAACAATTTGATACAGTCATTACTGGTAATGGTGACGATACAATTAATTTTGTTCGTCGGGGTAATAACACCATTATTACTGGCGATGGTAATGATACAATTGATGCAGGTTTGGGTATCGATACTGTTGATGGTGGTTATGGTGATGATACCCTAGTCGTTGACTATTCTAGTAATGCTTATGCTGGTATTAATAATTTTGGAATTACCACTACTTTATTCAATACTGGTAGTGGATTTACTGGCAGTATTATGGCTCCTAATAATACCTTTGATTTCGATCGCGTAGATTTTAGCAGTATCGAACGTTTTAAAATTATTGGAACTTCGCGAAATGATATCCTCATTGGTGGTTTTGGGCAAGATATATTTACTGGTGGGGCTGGGGATGATATTATTGATGGGGGTAATGGTGGAGATACACTAGTTTATGCAGGTGCGATCGATACATACACCATCGAACGTTTAGATACTAGCTGGATTGTTAGTGATACCAATATTTTCATGGATGGAAATGATGGCATCGATCGATTGACTAATGTTTCTAATCTTACTTTCAGCAATGGTAGTAGTCTATTAATTGACGATCTCATTGGAAGCTTATCTGATGATAATTTAGGAACTAATATAGTATCTGAAAACTCAGCTAATGGCACGATAGTCAGTGAATTTAGAGCCATCGCTGTTGACGGAAATGGTCAAGCAGTTGCTTATAGTTTACTGAATAATGATAATGGACGTTTTAGTATCGATTCATCATCAGGTTTATTGAGTATTGCCGATTCTTCTTCGATTGATTTTGAAACAGATAAAACTCATGAAATTAGTGTCAAAGCTACTTCAGCAGATGGCTCATTCACTCAAAAGAATTTCACCATTGAAATTGCTAATGTGAATGAAGCACCAACAGGTACAGCTTCAGGGATTTTAACTAATGGTACTGAAGATACCACCTATACGATCGATTTGGCGAAACTATTAGTTGGATTTAGTGATGTAGATGGAGATACATTAACTGTGGCTAATCTTACTGCCGATCGTGGTACGATCGCAATTAATAATGGAGTCTATACTTTTACGCCAACTGCTAACTATAATGGCGATGTTAAGTTGAGCTATGATATCATTGATGGATATGGCGGTACTATTGCTGCTAATTCTACCTTTAATTTAGTCACTGTTAATGATGCACCTATTTTAACGATTAATAATTCGATCGCTACCATAGCTGAAAATGCTACGGCTGGTTTAATTCCTGGTGCTGTAGCTATTGCAACTGATGTTGATTCACCATCATCGAATATTACCTTCTCATTGGTTAATCCTCCCAAAGATATTAACGATCGATCTTTATTTGAGATTGATGCTAATACTGGGCAAATTAGCCTTACAGCATGGGGAGCCGCAACAATTGACTACGAAATTACGCCCAGTTATACTCTCACTATTAAAGCCAATGATGGAATAATTGATAGCAATATCGAAACTATTTTAGTTAATTTAATCGATATCACCGAACCAACGATTTCGATCGCGAATCTCACCGTAGTTGAAGGATTAGATAATAATGCTTTGGTGACATTTAGCTTGTCAAAAGCTTGGCATCAAACTATCTCCGCTAATTATACAACTTCTGGCGACACAGCAATTACCAACATTGATTATTCTTCTCTGTCTGGGCAGATTTCCTTTACTCCTGGCGAAACAACTAAAACCATCTCAATTCCCATTCTCAATGATAATATCAATGAAGGAAATGAAAACTTTAATATTATTCTAAGCAATCCGATTAATGCTACCATTCCCAATGCTCAAGCTGTCGTTACAATTACAGATACCCTGATTAAAAATGTTACTACTAATCTCAATCTTGATGCTCCTCTAGTGGAAAATTTGACATTGACTGAAACTAGTAATATTAACGCTACTGGTAATGCTTTCAATAATATCATCATCGGTAATACTGGTAATAATATTATTGAGGGAGGCGCGGGTAATGATACGATGAATGGTACTCTTGGAGATGATACTTACACATTCAATCTTGCATCTGCTTTGGGTAATGATATCATCAATGAATCGGCTAATAGTGGCTCCGATAACCTTAAATTTATCAGCAATACTAGCATCAAAGTCGATTTATCCATTACCACCAATCAATCTGTTAATACTAATTTAGTCCTCACAGTGATGAATATTGAAAACGTTACTGGAGGTAATGGAAATGATACTATTACTGGTAATAGTATATCTAATATTTTAATTGGTGGTGCTGGAAACGATATCTTGACAGGTGGTGCAGGTAACGATATCTTGACAGGTGGTACTGGTAAAGATATATTTAGTTTTGGGGGTAGTGGATTTGTCTCAGTAGCAGCTATCGGTATCGATAAAATCCAAGATTTTGTCATCGTTGAAGATAAAATTCAGTTGAGCAAATCTACATTTACAATTTTAACTAGTAATTTAACCACCAGTACATTCAAGAAAGTCACTACTGATGCAGCCGCAGAAACTTCGACAGCGATAATTTCTTACAACACCACCAATGGTAAGTTATTTTACAATACCAATGGTAATAGTTTGGGATTTGGTAATAACGGTGGTCAATTTGCCGAAATTGCACCTAGTCTAAATTTAACCACTAGTAACTTTCTATCGATCGCTTAACAACTCTTATTCAAATTAAAATAAGATGGTCAATAAAAAAGTGAGGTAATATTTACCTCACTTTTTTATTAATTGACAAAAATACTATTGGTTAAATGAAAGCTTTTAAACTGAAAATTAGATCGTCAAAATAAGGGGCAATAATATGCTGTTCGCTAGCCTCAACCCGTTTCAAACTTGCTGCTTTGAGTCCATCTAAACCAACAGCCATTGCATCCAAGGGTACCTCTAATTCCTGGTAGAGCAAGTGCATATATTTCAAGCCTTCAGCACTAGTATATTGCATCTGTCCGCCCGCGATCGCATATGTCACTGGGCGCAAATAGTGCCAAAAATCTCGCCAACAAGCTTCCGCTCGCACCGCTGGATACAAACCTCCACCTGGCTCGGTAATATTGGGGAATTGCACCAGCACCTCTGCTCTAGCTTCATCGATAATTTCCACCACTCGATCGCGCAATAATTTGGCGATCGGGATTAAACTAGATGTCTGGGGTGATAATATAGTAATGCGATCGCATTCTTCGTCAGTCAGATATACTCTATCGCGATCTGCGGTTTGGAATATCTCGATCGATTCTACTGGATGTTGCCAATTAGCAAAGCTTACAATTTGAGCTTTGGTGATTAGATCTTTGACTTTTTCGGTGAGCATGTTAACGCAGAGTAAGAGGAGTAAGGGGAGTACGCAGCGGAAAGTGCGATCTTGGGGTTTCCCCAAGTACAGCACCTTTTCAAGACAGAGAGTTGGTTAGAGGGTGGTTTCGATGCTAAAATTTGTACCTTCCCATTTTCCAGTATTGTCGTATCGGCGGATTAATCGATGACGCAATCCTGGGGATAGTAGCCAACCCATTTCTAGGTAGAATGGATGCCCAGGGATAATTTTAGTCGGGCAAATTGAGTAGGCATTATCTGGAAGTAGTAGCATTTGATAAGATTGGTTGTCTCGCTCGAATTGCCATAGTCGTTCACGTTGGCGACAGCCTGCCGTCAGGCACAGTGTGGGCTTTGCCCAATCGCTAGATGCAGTCAAGGAGATTAGGATATCATCATCCCATTGGTAGCCGCGATCGGTAGTGGAAAAAATAGATTTTATTTTTTTGGGAACACTAGTCACGCTCCTACCGTCAAGACTACCAGACGCTTCACTACAGTTCCAAGTACCGAGTAAATCCGAGACAGTTAACAGTGGACGTTCCGGCGCATTAGTACCTTGACGCTGCTCCCGAATCAGGGTGACACGCTCTAATTTCAGCGCAGCATCATAAACCTGTACCAACCGACATCGCCTATCGATACCCACCAGACAAAATTCACCGATCGATCTTACCCCACGACTGACCGAAAAGTGGCCCGAACTAAAAGCCCCAGTATCAAAAAATACCGCCCCAGGATCGGGAGCACTGAAATTCATCGCCACCTGTTTTGACTCTAACTCAGAACTCCCAACCACAGGATAAAAGCGTTTCAACACCAGCTCAATCGACGTATTCCCCCCCTTACCCACCAACGAAATCACACTCGGAATATCCTCGATCTCCTCACCCTGGGGAGAAAAAACAGTAAACGAGCCAACCCACTCCCCCAAATTCTCCAGTACACAATCCCACTGAGACTTAATCAACATAACCGATATAAAAAAACCAAGCTAACACTAATATTTCCTCAGTGAACCTCAGTGAATCCTCCGTGTTCCTCCGTGTTTCCTACCCACCCCAACTAACTACTCCTCCCCCTCCTCATAATCCTCAATCCGCCCAATTGCCAACTTCGCCAAAACCCGTACAGCCTGCACCTCATCATCCAGCAAAACTTCCAGATGAGAGATCGCAGATCGATCGCCCAATTTGCCCAGCGAAACAGCCGCAGTCCGCCGCACCTCTGGATCTGCATCCTTTAAAGCAATAATTAAACTAGCCAAAGCTGGACGATAAGCTAATTTGCCCAGAGCCGAAGCAGCTTCCGATCGAACATTAGCATCCCCATCCGTGAGAGTATCAATTAATACCTGATACGCGCGTTCATCATTGCGATCTTGAGCCATATGTGCGATCGCACCTACAGCAGCACAGCGAACATCGATCGATTCCGATTTTATCGCCTTTTCGAGATGTTCCGCAGCTTCTGGCCCAATAAAGCCCAACGCCCAAGCCGCATGACCTTTTGTAGCTTCCGACTGCAAAGGATCTGCTAATATCTCCAATAGAGCCGACACAGCCGCCTCACCAATCCGCGCCAGCGCACCCACCGCCGAACCCTTCACCACCGTATCCTCATCATTGAGCAGCGCGTACACCAAACTCGGCACCGTGGTAACATCCCCAATCAGCGTCATCGTTTTACCCGCCGCTCGTCGCACCACAACATTCGGATGATTTAGCAGCGCATCGATGAGAAATGGGGTAGCGGGTTCGCCAATATCCCCAATCGTCTGAGCGACTTGCAACCGCGCCATTCCTCGCGTATCGCCGAGACACTCCACCATCTGCTTGATGACAGTCTCATTATCATCAAAAGTACCATAGCTGATTTGTTCGGTAATTTCTCTCACCAAAGCATCGGTTTCGTCATGACCGAGTAAAATAGGCGTGTGTTCGGATTGCATAGTACCCTTCCTAATTAATTGCAACTAATGCAGCTTGACGTGCTTGGAGATCTACCATCATCGCATCGATTTTGGCAAGTTCTGGCTCCATTTCCGCCATTGCTTTGGATTTGGGTAGTTTGGCTTTCTGCACTGCTTCTAGGGTATCATTGACCAATCGATCGCGATACTTCTGGAGTTCGGCAATGATTTCGGCAATGTCAGCAAGAGTGATTTCGGTTGCAGTGTTTTCAGTAGATTCAGGCATGGGAATTTTGGATTTTGGATTTTGCGACCCAAATCACGCGGAGGTTTCCTCCGCATGTGTTTGGGTTAAGACGGATTTTGGATTGGGGGATGTAGCTGAGGGATTTTAGATTAAAAGTTGTGTTTTTATAGTAGGGTTACTGCTAGCCAAAGCTAGACAAGTAGAACCCATTGTAAATCTTCTCAGATCTCGCGACCAAACGATCCAGCTTTTGATTACAGTAGATTAAGATATTTCCCCCAGTCCCCCAGTCCCCCAGTCCCCCCGTCCCCCCCTCCCCCCCTCTCCCCCTCTCCCTCTCCCTCTCATGGATTTACCCGAAATCGCTACCGCGCTAGAGAATGATGATTTTCAATACCGATTGAAAGCGATCGCCGCCCTAAAGGGTTATGATGCTGAGATTGCTGTCCCTATTTTAGTCAGTAAACTGCACGATCCAGAATTTTTGGTGCGATCGTTCGTCGCTAGGGGATTGGGGAGCCAACAGACAGCCGCATCCTTCGCCGCACTGTTGGAAATGACCAAATTTGATAATACGCCCAATGTCCGCGCTGAGGCGGCTAATTCTCTTTCCCTATTTGGTAAGGTATCAATCTCGCACCTAGTTTCGGCCTTTTGTCAAGACGATCATTGGTTATTCCGTCGGAGTATCCTCGCAGCATTTGAAGAACTAGATTGTCCAGCAGAGCTAATCGAAATCTGCACGGAGGCACTCAAAGGAGACGATCTGAGCGTCAAAGAAGCCGCGATCGATGCGCTGGGTTCCTTAGCAGGTTCGAGCCACCACGGGGCAGTATTAGCGCAATTGGTGACACTTACCCAATCCTCATCTCCTCAAATTCGCACTAGAGTAACTATCGCTCTCCAAAAGTTTGACGATCCTCAAGCTCAGGAAGCTTTGGTGGAGCTGAGACAAGATTCCCATCATCAGGTAGTGGCGGCGACTCTAGAGGATTTATATCTTCAGTGAGATCGATCGTTGATAGGGAATAGGGAATAGGGAAAAGTGATCTACTTGGGGTTTCCCCAAGATTGCACTTTTCGCTCCCAACTCCCAACTCCTCACTCCGAACCTTCCTCACTAGTAGGTTTATTTATGCTTGAGGCTACTAGTGTCGTTTTAGGCTCGTTTAGAAGGACTCGTTTTCGATGCCTAGCCACCATTCGCCGATGTCGATAGTGTCGTTGTAGATGTCTTGCAGTCTTAGTTTATATTCTTCTGGTGATAAATCTGGCTTGGCTTCTGCCAGCTTTTGCAATCTCAGTTGCACCAACAACCATGATTTACCCATGCTGTCTGTCTGTTCGATATATTTAGCCAATTCTTCGCTTTTCATAGGTTGAGTGAGGCGGGTTAAAGGATAAGAACGTAAATTTCGATTTGGAGCAGGCGCAATTTCAAGACTACTTTTGTGCTGGCGGGTTCCCCTCTCGTCTTTGTCACTCGCCTTTGTTGCAAAGTATCGCAAGTTGCTGTGAGCTGACACATTCCTCAACTCAGATGAGCGTAAGGAGTGTGTCAAACTGCAACACTTTGTTCAGTTTTGCGATCGTAACGTGCTATACAAGATATACTAACTTTTCTGCCCATTGTGTATTCTCCCAACTGTTCGCGGGTACACTATGGGGGGGTGAGTGACGTGGAGCCAGATAATTCATACTACGATTTAGTCCATAGCCCAGTGCCCGTTTGAGTAGATGGATGATTATTTAGATGACTTGAGTAAGAGTATGACTGAACCCAGCTTTCAACGAATTTTATTAGTTGATGATGATTTAGTCGTTAGGGCTATAGTCAGCGCGTCATTAGAAGAAGATGGCTTTGAGGTAATTGTAGCGAATAATGGTCGTGATGGGGTCATCGCCTACCAAGAATACCATCCAGATTTGATTCTTGTCGATGCAGTGATGCCGATTTTGGACGGGTTTGAGTTTTGCGAGCATCTCAAAAGTTTGGGCGAACGGCTTACGCCAATTTTAATGATTACTTCATTAGATGATGATGATTCGATCGATCGAGCTTTTGCTTCTGGTGCGACTGATTATATCACCAAGCCGATCAATCTACCTATTCTCCGTCAACGGGTACGGAATTTGATTCGCCAATCTCATCTGAATAAAGATAGATTGAGTGAGTTAAAAAAAGCAACTCAGAAGTCACGCAAGATCGAGCATCAATTAACTGAGTTGCAGCAAGCTAATCAAAATTTACAGTTACTCGCGAATTTAGATAGTTTGACAAAGCTTGCCAATCGACGGTGTTTCGATCGATATATGGAACAAGAGTGGTTGCGGATGCAGCAGATTAGAGCACCACTTTCATCAATTATGTGTGATGTAGATTTTTTCAAGAATTACAATGATAAATATTCACATCCAACTGGGGATAAATGTCTACTTCAAGTAGCAACGGCAATGCGAAGCACTGTCCGCCGCCCTGGAGATTTGGTTGCTCGGTATGGGGGTGAAGAATTTGCGGTGATTCTGCCAAACACAGATGCGTTGGGGGCAATTTATGTAGCTGAAAATATTCGATCGGCAATTACAGCTCTCCAAATTCCCCATGCAGATTCGGCAATTGCTGCTTACGTCACCATCAGTGTTGGCGTTTCAACAATTATTCCAACTCATGAAAATGATTATCAAAGTTTGATTGATGCTGCCGATCGCGCACTATATCAAGCTAAATCTAAAGGACGCGATCGAGTCAATATGATTATAGCTTAGTGAGGGGTCAGGGGTCGGGGGTAGGAGGGTAGGAGGGTAGGAGGGTAGGAGGGTGGGAGAGAAAATAAAGTTTAACACCCCTCTCCCCCAGTCCCCCAGTCCCCCAGTCCCCCAGTCCCCCAGTCCCCCAGTCCCCCCGTCCCCCCTCTCCCCCTCTCCCCCTCCCCTCAACTACTTCGCAC
>JANOPX010000367.1:0-2596 GCA_031422115.1 Chamaesiphon sp. VAR_4_metabat_408
AACCACCAGCGCAATGCTCGCATCCTGGGTTGCTCAAGCCAGCGTCGAACCTGCGGGCATCTCGATCGCCATCGCCAAAGACCGCGCGATCGAATCCCTCATGCACGTCGGCGACAGGTTCGTGCTAAATATCCTCGAAGAGGGCAACTACCAGCCCCTAATGAAGCACTTCCTCAAACGGTTTCCGCCTGGGGCCGATCGATTTGCGAATATTAAGGTTTACCCAGCCAGCAACGGTTGTCCGATCTTGGCGGACTCACTAGCCTACTTAGAATGCGAAGTTGTCAGCCGGATGGAAGGCGACGATCACTGGATTGTTTACAGTACTGTGGATATTGGGCGGGTGGCGAAGGCTGATTCGCTGACGGCGGTTCATCATCGGAAAGTGGGGAATCATTATTAGATGTCTGAACTGTGATTAATAATGATTAAATGATGGACTGTGATTTTTTCTAGAGGATAATCATAGTCCATCATTTAATCAGCCAAAATCATAGTTCAGACAATAATCATCGATCGACATATCAATCAGGTCACACTCAACTTGAGGTAACTGCATGGAACGAATCGCCAAAAATCGAGTTGACTCGCCACCAATTTGGATCGATCGAGTTGTCAGTGTCCTCGAAGCTGTCCAAGACTTCATCATTATTTCCCTTTGCCTCGGCTTGTTTGCCGTGATGGTATTGCAATTGAGAGGAATGTTTCTATCACTCCTACCACCCCTGGATTTTCAGGTAGTCACCGCCGATATTCTGTTTATCTTAATCCTCGTCGAATTATTTCGGCTGTTGATTATTTACCTCCAAGAGCAACGAGTTTCGATCGGGGTAGCAGTAGAAGTCGCGATCGTTTCTGTCTTACGAGAAGTAATCGTCAAAGGCGTGCTTGAAATCCCCTGGACTCAAACTCTATCTGCTTGTGCTTTTCTAATGGTGATGGGTGTTCTATTAATAGTTCGGGTGTGGATTCCGCCAACATTCGACGGCATCGATCCAGAGAAGCGATTGTCTAAGCACCATGATTAGCGACTTTGTGGTGAGGATTTGGGTGAGATAGATTCGGCAAGCAGACGTAAAGCAATTAAGTTAAGTTGAAAATTGTATCAATGATGCAAAACCCTAATGAAATTACTAACTGGTATCAAACATTTACGCCAGATGAAGAGCAGCGTAAAAGCTGGTACAGTTCCGTTGCTGAAACTTACGATCGAGTCCGCCCAAAATATCCACAAGAATTATTAGATAGTGCCGTACAATTAGCCGGAGTACCTAAAAATGGGGATGTTCTAGAAATCGGTTGTGGCCCAGGCACAGCAACAATTGGACTAGCTCAGATGGGGTTTCGGCTAGTATTTTCACTAGAGCCAAGTTTGGAAGCTTGTACACTTGCTAGTCGAAATTGTCATGAATATTCTAATGTGACAGTTGTGAATGCTAATTTTGAAGAATGGCCACCAGGTATTTGTAGATTTAATGCCGTTGTAGCTGCAACTTCATGGCACTGGGTAGCACCAGAATACAAATATTTAAAAGCAGCATCAGTGCTGAAAGATGGCGGTTCACTGATCTTACTGTGGAATACAGGCATGAAGCCGCCGATTGAGATATTTAAGAGTTTGGCAGAGTTATTCAAGGAATATATACCAACCTTTGCACAGTATAAGAGTAATGAAAGTGAACTAACTGAAATGAGAATCTTTTCAAACGAAGCGATCGATTCCGGTTTGTTTTCAAACTTGCGTGAAGAATCCAAATTGATCGAGGTAAATTACCCGATCAATGATTATCTCCAACTATTAACTACTTATTCACCTTGCATTGCTCTATCTCCAGAACGTAGATATGAGCTGTTAGAAAAAATGAAGATAATCCTAGAAAGAATATGCGGAAAAACAATACCGCTTTCCTATCAGTCTGTCTTTCACATCACTAGTTTGGTCAAGCCAGTAGGGTGGGCAAATACAATACCCACAAGCTAGATTTTAGGTATTTCTAGTGGGGTTGGGCGGGTTTGAATTAAATCCGATTGCATCCGATGTCGATCGCATAAACAAAGCCATCTACGAATCTTTTAAATATACACTCACAATTAAAACCCATGACACCCACAAAACCCCGCGATGTTCAAATCGCCGAAATCGCCCCCGACACCACCGTCCTCCGCTCCCGCACCTGGGAACGCCTCAAATTTGAAATCGAATACGCCCGACAAAAAGGCACCACCGCCAACTCCTACCTGATCGAAGGCGAATCCACCGCCCTGATCGACCCCCCAGGCGAATCCTTCACCGACATCTTCCTCGAAGAACTCGGACAACACGCCTACTACCAACGCCTCAACTACATCATCCTCAGCCACGTTAACCCCAACCGGATTTCCACCCTCAAACGATTACTAGAAGCCGCTCCCTACGCGACGATCGTTTGCTCCAGAGCAGGTGTAAATACTTTACGATCGATCCTAGCCAATCAAACCTTAGACATTCCCTCCCCCCGCGAAGACGAAGCCAACGATTTAGGGATCGAATTTGGCACCAACCAAACTCTCAAGGTCCACGTTGTACGGGATGAAGAAACTCTCGACTTGGGTAACG
>JANOPX010000368.1:0-2927 GCA_031422115.1 Chamaesiphon sp. VAR_4_metabat_408
GGGGGTCAGGGGTCAGCGAAAAGTGCAATCTTGGGGTTTCCCCAAGTGAAGCACCTTTTCAAGACAGGGATGAGTGAGAGTTAGGAATCAGAGAAAGATTAATTTTTCTTCATCCCCTGACCCCTGACCCCCGACCCCTGACCTATCCCATGTTAAAATTGCGAACAAAGTCAGTAAACTTATCAACAGGGGAATTTTAGAGCGATGTCTTCAGCAGTAGAAGTTACAGATAGTTCTTTCAAAGAAGATGTTCTCGATAGCGAGATTCCAGTATTAGTTGATTTTTGGGCACCTTGGTGTGGCCCTTGTCGGATGGTTGGGCCTGTAGTTGACGAGATTGCAGCTCAATATGAAGGTAAGGTCAAAGTTGTCAAGCTAAACACTGATAATAATCCTAACGTTGCAACTCAGTATGGGATTCGGAGTATTCCAACACTATTGTTTTTCAAAGGCGGTCAAAAAGTGGGTATTCTCGTTGGTGCTGTACCCAAAGCAACTGTAGCTGACAAGCTGGAAGAGTACCTCTAGTCAACGGTTGATTTTTGTAAGTTATGGATAGTGGAACGTGGGGTAGATCGGTTGTCGATCTGACCACGATCTGTTATTCGATAGACCTCGTGCGAGAGTACCACTACAATCTTTTTTAGTATTGTTTTCGTCTAAAGTTCCTCCTATCCCCTATCCCCTATCCCCTATCCCCTGACTTTCGCAAGAAGTCTGATGATTTTGGCTCCCATGATGCTTGAAAATTAAATGAGCTTATCCGACCTAAAAAATGACCTAGCAGCGACGATCGATCTTCTACCGACCATGCGGAATGGTAAGTTCATTCAACGGGCATTGGAGGCGATCGTCCGGCTATCTGAAGCAGAAATTGACAGGCTAGACTGGAAGATCCTCAGTGCTTCAATTGACGATATGGAACGCGCATTTCAAGTATTCCATCCCTATCGTCACACCCGAAAAGTTGCCATATTTGGCTCGGCGCGGACTTCCGCCGATGCTCCAGAATATCAATTGGCTGAAGATTTTGCCGGGTTGATGACCCAGCAGGGATTTATGGTCGTCACTGGTGGCGGTGGGGGGATTATGGCGGCGGCGAATGCTGGTGCTGGTGCTGAAAATTCGTTTGGGTTGAATATTCAACTACCATTCGAGCAAGGCGCGAATAAATTTATCGATGGAGATCCCAAATCGATCGCATTTAAGTATTTTTTCACCCGCAAGTTGTTTTTTCTGCGCGAGAGTGATGCGGTGGCGTTGTTCCCAGGTGGGTTTGGCACTCAGGATGAGGCTCTAGAGACGCTGACGCTATGCCAAACTGGTCGATATGGCCCCGTACCATTAGTGCTGATCGACAGACCTGGCGGTAGCTATTGGCGCGATTGGGATGGTTATTTGCGGCAACATCTGGCAGCAACTGGTTTGATTAGTCCAGCGGATCTGAATCTCTATACGATTACTGACGATATTCAGGTGGCGATCGATCTAATTCGGCAGTTTTACGCGGTATATCATTCTAGTCGTTATGTGGGCGATCGATTTGTGATGCGGCTCAAAGAGGAAATTTGCGACAATGACCTCGATCGCTTGAATCAGGAGTTCGGCGATCTACTCGTCAGTGGTAAAATTATGCGAACGACAGCTTTGGCTGAGGAAGCTGGCGATTCGACTGAGGATTTGCCCCGTCTAGTATTTAATTTCGATCGATGCAATTTTGCACGGCTGTATCAAATGATTGGCGTAGTCAATCGGATGACGGGGGATTTGTGTACTCCTCATCCAGAATTGAAGTAGTTTGCTGGGGGTTAGCCACCGATTAAAATCGGGGCTAGTAATGCAAAGTCCGCCGAAGCTGTACTAAAATCAGATCGAATATTCACTTACCAAAAAGCGTATTGGCAATTATGGAAGCAAAGTCCGCATATGCGGACTTTGCTTCCAGCAAATATCTCGTAGCACTGCCCACCATCTAGGTCTCAGGCATAATCTATTTTAGGCATTGCTGAATCCAGGTATGATTTATTTTTTAATCAACGCCTGAAATTGAGGGTAGGGGCAATTCATGAATGGCCCCTACCCTCAATTTCAGGCGCATTTCATATCTCAATTCAGCAACGCCCTATTTTACAAACAATTGCACCTACCTACTTACCAGTCCGCGTAGGCGGACTTTGCATCATTAGCCCCGATTTTAATCGGTGGCTACCCCCAAAACAACAACATCCAACCCGAAAAGGATTGGATGTCATTAAAATAGCAGTGAGCAAGGAGGGATTCGAACCCCCGGCCTTCTGATCCGTAGTCAGAAGCTCTATCCACTGAGCTACTTGCCCTAGTGCCTTAACAAACATAACATACCTTCTCCAAAATATGCAACCATCTCTAGAAAATACTCCGACCGAGCAAAATACCCAGCTCACCCATCTCAACGATCGATCGGAAGCACTCATGGTAGATATCGCCGATAAAGCCATCACAAAACGCACCGCAGTAGCTGGAGGAGAAGTACGCATGTCTCTAGACACCCTAGAGGCGATTCTAGCGGGCAATGCACCCAAAGGTGATGTTCTGGGTGTCGCGAGGATTGCAGGCATCATGGCGGCGAAACAAACCGCCAATCTGATTCCGCTCTGTCATCCATTGCCGATAAGTAAAGTGGAGGTCGAAATTACCGCCGATCGAAATTTACCAGGGTTTCAAATCTTGGCGACAGTGACGATTAAGGCAGAGACGGGGGTGGAAATGGAGGCTCTGACAGCGGTATCGATCGCCGCTCTAACCCTGTACGATATGGCTAAGGCTCTAGAGAAGTCCATGAAAATTGAGAACATCCGCCTGATTAGCAAAACTGGCGGGAAGTCAGATTGGCGGGGGGCACTGTAGGGGCACGATGCGGGGGGCACTGTAGGGGCACGATGCGGGGG
>JANOPX010000369.1:0-7236 GCA_031422115.1 Chamaesiphon sp. VAR_4_metabat_408
ACTTTTCGATCGTATTGTTGAAAATAAAACGTTTAACCCATATATTTTAATGCTTGGCGTTCGCGTAGCGTACTGTAAGTAAGCGAACTATCTGCATGAATAAAGTTGGATACTTTATAGCTAGAATGAACATGCTAGGCAATGCCTAGCATGTTCATTCTACGAGATGCTATAAAATCACGGTAGGGGCAATTCATGAATTGCCCCTACCGTGATTTTATAGGAACAAGTCGAGTTTCTGATTTTACTAAGCAGGGAACGATAAACTTCACTTGTTTGTTGGGCGCACAAATCCCAGGAAAACACTTTGCATCTAACTTGCCCTAATTGCTGGAGATGATGCGATCTATTATCGGAGTATACGACTTTTTCGATCGCATCAATGATACTATCCACATTATAGGGATCGAAATATTCACCCGCATCGCCAACTACTTCGGGAATCGAACTAATATTGCTACACACTACCGGACAATCAAAAGCCATCGCTTCCAAAGGTGGCATCCCAAAGCCTTCATATAGAGAAGGGTAAACAAATGCACTAGCTCGGCGATAAAGATAGGCAAGTTTATTATCGTCTCCAGAGATTTGGATGACTTTATCTTCTAATTGGCGGCTATTAATTTTTGTTTTCTCTTCACTGGAGAAAGCATCCCCTCCAAAAGACACGAGGTGAAAATCTCGATTGAGTCTTTGACTAGTATGATAAGCTGCTAATAATCGATCGAAGTTCTTATAGTCGCCTCTGATACCTACATATAGAAGATATGGTTTATCGATCTGTGTAATTTTTAGATCGTCTTTGCCTAGACTGATATCTGGGGTGCAGCTACATAGATAGTTGATATTTTTGATTCATCAATATTGAGTAACTCGATCGCATCTTTGCAGGTACTTTCCGATCCACATATAATTCGATCGGCTCGTGCGACGGCGATCGCTTTTTCTCTTGCTAGTCTACCCTGAGGATCGCGAGAAGCTGCAAATTTTTCATCGATCGTATCATAAATAGTCACGACTCTTTGATGTTTGCTAGAGCCGATAAATCTCTTGGATGTGTGCATTGTCGATCTCCCTACCAGATCGATCGATATACTGCCGATCGCTATATTTTGTGCCAAATAGAGATGAAATTGCCATCAAGTATCCTTCAAAGCTTTAGTAACCATTGGTTTCAGCATTGTAAAGAAGAATAGAAAAAGAGTGGTTAGGATTCCTGAAGGCAATGAGGGCTAACACATTCACTATTTTTTAGTGATGTTATACTAAAGGCTGGTTGGGATGTGAAAATACCCTCAGATGTCTTGGGGAAAAGGAGCGAATATGTTCAAAATCAAAGATCTTTCGGTGATGTGGAGACGGTATCGATTTGGAATGTTGCTGTTTAGCGTGTGCCTCAGTGCAGTCTTGGCATCACCCATGACAGCCATGTCTACAGTCAGACAAGAAAGTGTCACGGTGACAGCAGCCGAGCCGCTCAGTACGGATGTTGCCAAAAAACCCGCGACTAAACCGAGTAAAGCACCCACTTTACCGACGACTAGTCAAACGCCTAACCCGCCAGCTATCCTCACCGCGAATGTCAAGAAGATAGTGCTAGACAATGGGTTGACGGTACTCACCAAAGAAGTCCGTAATGCCCCCGTGGTGACAGTGCATGTGTGGTACAACATCGGTTCTCGCGATGAAGCTCCAGGGGTAAATGGTATCGCGCACCAATTGGAGCATATGCTCTTCAAAGGTACCAAAGATCGTCCGGTGCAGTTTGGACGCTTGTTTGCTTCATTGGGCAGTAGTTTCAATGCTTTTACTAGCTACGACCATACAGCTTATTACAATACGGTCGAAAAAAATAAGCTAACCAGCGTATTGACATTAGAAGCCGATCGAATGCAAAATTCGACCATCGATACCGAAAAACTCACAGGTGAGAAGCGAGTCGTCATTTCTGAGCTACAGGGATATGAAAATAGCCCTGGCTATCGACTCAATCGTGCCGTCAAACGAGCAGCTTTCCCTATTAGTCCCTATGGGCTAACCGTTGGTGGCACCAAGGCAGATGTAGAGAAATTTACCACCCAACAAGTCAAATACTATTATGATGCCTATTACGCGCCGAGCAATGCCACTCTGGTAGTCGTTGGCGACTTCGATACAGCTAGTTTGACTGCCAAAATCAAAGCTACCTTTGGCAAAGTACCGCGCCGAGATTTCAAAATACCAGCACAAGTAGTAGCAGCAGCTCCCAAAGTACCCGTTCGCCGGATTACCCTCAAAGAACCAGGTACTACCCAGATTTTTACAGGTATCTACCCCTTACCTTCAGCAGTTCATCCCGATGTCCCCGCGCTCGATGTGATGAATCAGATCCTCGCCGAAGGACGCAGCTCGCGGATGTATCAAGCTCTCGTCGAAACAGGTGCAGCGACTAGCATCAACGCTGGTGCGGCAAACCTCGCCGGAAGTGGTTGGTATGAAGTATCTGCCATCACCGAGCCAGGAAAATCTCTACCCAAACTAGAAGCCTCCATCCAGCAGCAGATCAAAATATTGCAATCTAGCGGTGTCACCGCAACGGAAATCTCCCGCGCCAAAGCACAACTCAGAGCTAGCTTCCTGCTCGGTAATCGCGACATCACAGCTCAAGCCAGACAACTCGGAAACGACCAAACTGTCACCGGAGATTATCAATTTACCGACAAATATCTTGCTGGAGTCGAACGAGTCACCGGTGCTGACGTTCAACGAGTGGCGAAAAAGTATCTCCAAGAGAAACTCGAAACCATCGGCTATTTCCAACCTACCAAACTCGATCCCAAAGCGACAGCAGCACCCAGCGGTACCCAAACGGCTGGTAACTACACCCCAGGATCGCCTGTAGACCCTGCGGAAGTCGCAAAATACCTCAGCCCTCTAGATCCAGATACCGCCAGTCAGACGCAATCCTTACCCCAAGAGGTGAAACTCAAAAATGGACTGCGAGTATTCCTACTTCCCGACTCCAGTACCCCAACGATATCCCTCAGCGGCAACATCCAAGCAGGCACAGAATACGACAGTCCAACTAAATCAGGATTAGCTACCCTCACGGCGGGTAATCTGATGAATGGCACTACTACCAAAAATGCGCTGGAAATTGCCAAAACACTAGAAAATCGCGGTGCGGGACTCGGTTTTGGAGCTAGTCGCGAAGGCGTAAGTATCGGTGGAGCCGCGCTTTCCAAAGATTTGCCGATTTTGCTCCAAACTTTGGGCGATGTACTGCAAAATGCCAGTTTCCCCCAACAGGAATTCAATTTCAGTCGTCAACGTGCCTTGACTGGATTGAAACTAGAACTAGACAATCCTGGTAGTGTGGCGCGGAAGAAATTCCAACAGACGATTTATCCCAAAAATCACCCCTATACCAATTTTCCCACAGCAGCAAGTCTCCAGGGACTAACAAATGCAGATCTGCAAACTTTCCATCGCCAACACTATCTACCCAGTAATACCATGCTAGCGATCGTCGGTGACTTCAAAGTAGCCGATGCCAAACGTCTCCTAGAAAGCAGTTTGGGTAAATGGAAAACCACCGCCAAACCCGTCAAGATCGGTTATCCCACGGCTCAATTCCCCGCCAAACAGGTTCTGATTAATCCAGCTCTACCTGGTAAAACCCAATCAATTACCCTGATGGGAAATAAAGCGATCGATCGCAAAGATCCTCGCTACTATTCCTCCTTGGTACTCAACCAAATTCTAGGCGGTGATACCCTTTCTAGCCGTCTCGGTACCGAAATCCGCGATCGTCAAGGTTTAACCTACGGTATCTATAGTAGCTTTGCCGCAGGCAAACGTCTGGGGACTTTCATTATCTCCATGCAAACCTCTCCAGAAGACGCTCAAAAAGCGATCGACAGTACCATTAGCCTCCTCAAAGATATGCAGGTTAAAGGGGTACTAGCAACGGAAGTAGATAATGCCAAGCGGAGTATCTCTAGTAGCTATGCTGTCGATCTCGCTTCTCCTGATGAAATTGCTGGGGCGACATTAGGTAATGCTGTGTATGGTTTGGATCCGAGCGAAATCGCTGAATTTCCCAAGAAGATTCAAGCCGTTACTTTGGCACAAGTCAATCAAGTTGCTAAGGAATTAATTCAACCCGATCGATTTGTCATTATCACCGCAGGGCCACCAAAAAAGTAGAATAACTCTCTTTTCTTTGTTAGTATATACCCCCGATTTCCAAGGAAATCGGGGGTATATAAATTTTATCAGCTCACACCTTCTGCCAAATATCGAAATCCCTTGCCCTCACCCCGCCCTCGCCTTGCGGCTCTGGCTCCCCTCTCCCAAGCTTGGGAGCGGCGTTTTTATTCCGGGGTTCCCCCGGAATAAAAAAACGACAAGACAGCGAAAAGTGCGGTCTTGGGGTTTCCCCAAGTGAAGCACCTTTTCAAGACAGAGGGGTTGGGGGTGAGGGCAAGAATGGTGCGCTCTACAAATCTAATTTAGTACTGCAAAATCCAAAATCCAAAATCAACCTGGATATTCATGTCGAACAAAAGGAAGATCGATAATTTCTCCATCGACATTATCTAATGATACTTTTAAACCTACTCCTCCCGCCTTTGCCCGTACATACCCCAAACCAAATACACCTGCATCAGTTTCACTGCAACTAGTCAAAACCCCGACTTTATCACCATCAATAGTCAAAGCAGTACCAACATTTACAGAGCTAGCTAATTTCACTCCCCATAAATACTGTTTGACACCTTTATAAGTATTGAGTCTAGCGATCGTTTCTTGACCGATATAACAACCTTTATCAAAAAAGATACTATCCCACAAACCCACTTCTAGAGGGTTATAATCCTCGGTAAGTTCGGCATCGGGTTTTGGTCTACCTTGCTGAATTCTGAGTACTTCCCAGGCATCCTCACCCAGAGGAATAGCACCCAGAGCGGTTATTTTTTGCCATAGGGCTGCGGCGACAGATCGATCGCAGATTAATCGATATCCAGCTAAACCCAATTCTGTACCACCTACAATTCGAGTTTCGATCCCGTCGAGGGTACATAATCTATGAGCATGTGTGGGTAGATCTGTTAGATCTGGATAGCCCAGTTGGGTTAATATAGTTTTACTTTCCTCACCCATTATTGTAAAGCTAGCAGTACTATCGGTCACATCTTCTAGTGCAACTCGATCGGCAAAAAAGATATAACGATCGAGCCAATCAAATAAATACTTGCGACGATTTGGCGATACGACTAAAAGTACCTCATCATCTAAAATCAATGCAGTAGCTAGATCGATCGTCCGCGCCGTAGAAGTCACAAATACAGTATCACAACCTTCACCAGATTTGCGCTTTTCAAAATCTGCGGTACTTTGATTGTGGAGAAATCTCAGTCTGTCTCGATCGCCAACCAGGATTTTCCCCCAATGAGAACTATCGTAAATCGCTACCCCAGTTCGAGCAGCTTGCATGGCGATTCGATCGTTACCAAAAGTTAGAGATACTTCTCCATCAGCACCCTGAATTGCACCACTATTAATTTTTATCGATTTTAGATCTGTCACAATTTAGTATATTTTGGATTTTGGATTTTGGATTGAGAAATTATCGGATATTTTTTTCTCTGCGCCCTCTGCGTCTCTGCGGTTAAAAAATATCGATCTATACTGCCTACGCTGGTAAACTCTCAAAAATTCTGAGGACTACTCCATTTGCCTTATCATCTAAACGTTGCCAATTAGGACTACCAGCCTCCATATCGATCAGACTGGTATCTACTTCTACTAATTGAGATTCTAACCCACTATAGCTACCCAAATAATTTACAAAGCATACCTGATAGCACAAATCCCAAATATCGAATTGTAACTTGTGTGCGGGAGATTGGAGACAGAGGTAATGACTTGGATTGGGAGTTTGGACTTCTTCATAGCTGACTTCCCAAGTCGAAGCCTCTGAATGTTGGCGAATCCGATCTATAATACGGATGTAGATTGGCTGCATCAGGAATTCGGCTTGTTGCCAAGCTAATTCATCAGTAAATTTAGGAGTCATAACTATAGGAGTTGGGTGTTGGGAGTTGGGTGTTGGGGGTTGGGAGTTGGGAGAAGTCTAGATCTTGGGGTTTGGAGAGGTTCAATTTGCCGTGCTTTTACACCAACTCCCAACCCCCAACTCCAATGCGATCGATTTTAGGTTAAAATATCGAGTGGCAGCTAACATAATTCAAAAATTATAATGTTTGGTGACTTTTTGGATAACGTGGGCCGTTACCCGCGCTACTTTATCTCGATTATCTTGGGGATCTTTATCTCCACATTTAGCTGGTTGGAACCACTGTTAAAACGTCCAGTTACAGCCGTTTTTGTCGTCGGTTTCTTGGTGGGCACGATCGCTACAGTAGTATTGACACTCAAAGCCATGCTAGGTTTGACACCCATGACTTAGATTCACGGGCAAGCAGTGTTACGAAATTAGTATTTAGAGATAGTAGAATTATGGCTAACGATCGACGAGTCTCGCGTGTTGCAGAATTAATTAGACGCGAAGTCAGTCAGATGATCCTCTCGGATATTAAAGACGATCGAGTCGGTGCAGGCATGGTGAGCGTGACTGGTGTAGATGTCGCTGGCGATCTTCAGCATACCAAAATATTCGTCAGTATCTACGGTAGCGATGAAGCCCGCGCCGAAACGATGGAAGGGCTAAAATCTGTCACCGGATATGTACGCAGCGAACTCGGCAAACGGGTAAGATTGCGCCGTACCCCTACAGTATTATTTGTAGAAGACAAATCATTCGATCGAGCCACACAAGTCATCTCCTTGATTAATAAACTTAGCCAAGAGCGCGTCGAATCCCCAATTCTAGATCCAGAGACTGAGTTAGAATTCGTACCTACCGCAGCACCAGAAGATTAATCCATTGTGATGAACACACTCATAGAAATAGAGACTGCAATTCAACAACTACCCGAATCTAATATTCGTGAATTGGCATTGTGACTGGAAGAGTATTTAAAAAGAGCAATGGGACTTGCAAATCGAACAAGACTACAAATCTGGTAAACTCGTTGGCGAAGCCTCTCCCTTAGGAGAATCGGCTTATAAGTCGCGCTGAAGCAGACATCAAAGCAAATCGCCTGAAGCCATTATCTAGTAAAGCGTAGATCTTGGGTACCCACAAGGGGCACCCCTACAGATTGATTGTGTGATGTGGGTTAATTAACC
>JANOPX010000370.1:0-20085 GCA_031422115.1 Chamaesiphon sp. VAR_4_metabat_408
GGATCATAAGGGTGGGAGGGTGGTAGGGTGGTAGGGTAGGTATGTCAAAGGCGACGGGGCGACGGAGAAGTCGATCGAATCCAATACCCTACCACCCTACCACCCTACCACCCTCCTACCCTCCTACCCTCCAACCCTACCACCCACCAACCCCACCACCCCGATCCAAAGTATCCCAAACAAGGCAAAATTAAGATAATCCGGTAGCACCCCCTGAAGTCCCACATGCCATCTGTAATTGTCGATAGTCAAAATCGCCTCACCGATCTCATTAAACGTTACCGCCATCGGGTGGATTATCTAGCGATTAGATTGGAAGAGTCTGAAGGTACAGATATTTTGATTCGGGGAGATAAAGTCGAAACCCTGAGCGAAGATATCGGCATCGGCGGACAAGTCCGAGCGTGTTATAAAGGTGGTTGGGGTTTTGCCAGCTTCAATCGTCTGGATACATTGGTCGATCGAATCGAAGAAGCGATCGCCGCTGCTAGAATTATCGGTGAAGACGAGACAATTTTGGCACCGATCGACATCATCCAAGCTACTTGTAGCTTACCCTTATTTGGGAGCGATCCGCGCACGATTCCGATCGCCAATAAAAAGGCTCTATGCGAACACTACAGCCAAATTCTCCAATATACCGACCCCCAAATTGCGACTACCTCCGTTCGGTATGGCGATAGCTCCCAACATATCATCATCGCCACCTCCGAAGGTACCCTCATCGAACAATCTTGGGTAGATATGGAAATTCGGTTTGCAGCTACCGCGAGAAATGGTGATACAGTCCAAACGGGAAGAGAAACCCTCGGTTCTCGCAAAGCTTATGAAGATATGATCGGACTCGATCGACAAGTAGAAAGTGCTGCCAAACGTGCTGTCTCCGCCCTCTCCCTGCCACCTGTAATGGGAAATGCCTATACTGTCGTTATCGACCCCATTTTGAGCGGACTATTCGTTCACGAGGCATTTGGGCACCTCTCAGAAGCAGACATGGCTTATGAAAATCCCGACTTGTTGGAAGTGATGACAATGGGGCGGAGATTTGGCTGCAAGGAATTACAGATTTTTGATGGTGCTGCACCTGAAGGTCATCGGGGTAGCTACTTGTACGATGATGAGGGGACTCCCGCGACTACCACCCAATTGATCGAAGATGGGGTACTAGTCGGGCGGTTGCACTCGCGGGAGACTGCGGGAAAATTGGAGGAAGTGGCGACGGGAAATGCGCGGTGCTTGAATTATCATTATCCCCCAATTGTGCGAATGACCAATACCTGGATCGAACGAGGAAATACACCTGTTGCGGATCTATTTACTGATATCAAAGAAGGTGTCTACGCCAAAAATTGGTTGGGTGGGATGACTAATGGGGAGATGTTTACATTTAGTGCAGGTGAGGCTTGGATGATTCGCGATGGGCAAATCGCCGAACCAGTGCGGGATGTGACTTTATCGGGGAATGTGTTCAAGACTTTGGCGGATATTGAAGGAATCGGCGACGATTTCCATTGGGATGAGTCTGGAGGTTGTGGCAAATCGGGTCAAGGTGGCTTGGCTGTTGGAGTTGGTGGGCCGAGTTTACGGATTCGCGATGTGGTTGTCGGTGGTGAGTCTATGGATGAGGATGAGTAATGAGGGGTGAGGGGACAGGGAGTTGGGAGTGAAAAGTGAAAAGTGAAGAGTAGCTCCAGTCCCCCCGTCCCCCCGTCCCCCCCTCTCCCCCTCCCCTTGGGATTTTGGAAAAAACGGTTAAACTCAGATAAGATAAGCTTTTAAGATTTTCTTTGTAATATTCAGTTATGAGTGTGAGTGATACTAGCGATCGAACTACTTGGGATGCCATTATTATTGGTTCGGGCATCGGTGGATTAGTTACTGCAACCCAGTTAGCAGCGAAAAATGCTAAGGTACTGGTGCTGGAAAGTTATTTGATTCCAGGCGGTAGTGCCGGGTATTTCGATCGAGATGGTTATCGATTTGATGTTGGTGCATCGATGATTTTTGGCTTTGGCAAGGAAGGGACGACAAATTTACTCACCCGCGCTCTCGCGGCTGTCGGTGAAAGTATGGAAACTATTCCCGACCCCGTTCAGATTCACTATCATTTACCCGATGGATTGGAGTTGAAGGTTTATCAAGATTATGAAAAGTTTTTACAAGAACTAACTTCTAAGTTCCCCCAGGAAGCGCAAGGAATCCGACAGTTTTATGATGAGTGTTGGAAGGTATTTAATTGTCTGAATGCGATGGATCTATTATCCCTGGAAGAATTGGGGTATTTGGCTCGCGTATTTTTTCAACATCCAGGAGCCTGTCTGGGTTTACTAAAATATCTCCCGTTGAATGCAGGAGATTTGGCACGTAAATATATCAAGGATCCCAATGTACTCAAGTTTATTGATATCGAGTGTTATTGTTGGTCGGTAGTACCTGCGGACTTGACTCCCATGATTAATGCGGGGATGGTATTTGCCGATCGACATTATGGCGGTATCAATTATCCTAAAGGTGGAGTCGGACAAATTGCCCAAAAATTAGTCGCCGGATTAGAAAAAGCTGGTGGCGAAATCCACTACCAATCGCGAGTCACCAAAATTATCACCGAAGGTGGCAAAGCTGTCGGCGTAGAATTGGCAAACGGCAAAACCTTTCGCGCCAAACGCATCGTCTCCAATGCAACCCGCTGGGATACCTTTGAAAAACTCCTCCCCAAAGCCGAAATGCCCGCCAAAGAGCAAAAGTGGCAAGAGCGGTATCAAAAGTCACCCGCTTTCTTGAGCCTCCACTTAGGGGTCAAAGCTGAGGTACTCCCTGCGGGTACTGAGTGTCACCATATCTTGCTCGAAGATTGGGCAAAGATGGAAGAACCAGAAGGAACGATCTTTGTCTCAATTCCCACTTTACTCGACCCTAGTTTAGCTCCCGAAGGATATCATATCATCCATGCTTTTACCCCTAGCTGGATGAACGATTGGCAGAATTTATCACCAAGCGAATATGAAGCCAAAAAAGAAGAACGAGCGGGAGTAATGATCGATCGATTATCCAAAATCTTCCCTGGTTTAGATGCTGGCTTGGATTCGATCGACATTGGCACCCCTCGCAGTCACAGACGCTTCCTCGGTCGCACAGATGGCAGTTATGGCCCCATCCCCAAACGGAAGCTGCCAGGGCTATTAACGATGCCATTCAACCGCACATCCGTTCCTGGCTTATATTGCGTTGGTGATAGTACTTTTCCTGGGCAAGGTTTGAATGCGGTGGCGTTTTCTGGCTTCGCCTGCGCTCATCGGATTGCTACTGATTTGGGGATGTAGGGGGTTGTTGGGGTGGCATTGGGGAGATCGCTACTTCGGTAAAGACAGCACAGCGATTAAAATCGCCGCTAGTGCTGCAAAGTCCGCCTACGCGGACTGAAATCTAGAGTGTCTTAGAGGGTGTTTAGGGTGTTTGAAAAGTTATTTTTCATACGCGCAATTGGTACAATCGCCCCTCAAAGGATACGGTTTCCACTCGGTAGGGGCAATTAATGAATTGCCCCTACCGAGTGGAAACCAGATCGGCGCACTTTTCAAACAACCTCTTAACCGCTATAGTTGCAAGATAAATTTCTTGACAATCGATCCCAACCCAAAAACAGTCCCCTCATTAGTCTCATTACACTGAATTAATCCCCGTCTAGCCAATGAAACGATCGCATTACTGACATCCGATGGAGATATATTGAGAGATTCGATTGCGCTAGATATAGATACGGAGATTTCACCAGCGAAATATCTCATCACTTTTCTTTCTGCTACTGATAATCGATCGAATTGACGAGTCAACAATGATTTGATATCTTCAGTCAGGAATAATTCTTCATATCGACAAAACTCATCAACCTTCCCACCAAATAACTTTTTAGTTGCGATCGCTACCGATTCTAAATAAGCTGGATTCCCTCCCAAACATTCTATCGCATCATCCCACCTATCCTCATCCCTCAAACCATTAGCTCTAAATATTTCCCTACCAACTTCGCCCAATCTGCCTAGTGGTAACGAATGAATCGAGCTATTATTACCAACCGATATAGCCATTTCGCTCGGCTCTTCCCGACTCAGCAGCAAAATACAACTCTGATGATTCATCTCCCAAATTCGTTTAAATAACTCCCGATACTCTCGATATTCCTCCGCATAATTACCAGCTAATTCACCACTACTAAATAGTCGATCGACATCATCTAAAATTATCAAACATCGATGCTGACGAAAATGTTCGAGCAGTAGAGATAATCTAGCTTCTAAATCTAAAGGTGGTTCTGGTAAAGCTTCGATCTTGAGTGATGCGATGAGATTGCGATCGATAAATTCAACCACAGAACGCTGACAGCCTAAACTTTGCCAAACAATCTCCTCAAACTCATCTTTAATATCTTCTAATAGTTGTCTAGCTAAAGCAGTTTTACCAATACCAGCAGTACCATAGATGACGATCGATCTACATTGCTCTTCGAGTATCCATTTTTTGAGCGTGGTTAGTTCTTGAGATCGATCGTAAAAAGGGGCGAGAGCTGGAATGGTTTTTAAATACTGTGGGAAGATCGATCGATCTGATTTTTGAAGGCTGTGATTAGGGTGATGATTTAATGTGACTTCAGAACAGATATTTACAAGTGATATTTGTTCCACAAATGATGATGAAATATTTTTAGATTGATGGCGTTCGATGATAGAGCGAAAATTTGCCTTCCTGACTTGTTCGCCTACAGCACCAGAGATAGCCTTCCACAAATCTGCTGCAACATCATTAACGTGAGATTGCTCACAGTAGTTATCTTTCGCTATCTGGGAATATTTCTTGCCCTGACAGACACCCTCAATAATCGATCTCTCCAAGTCATTGAGGTGTTTATTTCGCGAGGCAAAGACCAAATTGTCCGCTATTTTCAGAGCTTCGGCAATATCCATACAGAGGCGGTAGACTACATTGTCCCTATTTTATCCTACTTTTCTGTAATTAAACCGATTATTTTCTTTCCTGATTCAGCCATATAGCTGATGTTGTTACCTGAAATTATTTGTCTGGAACTACCTACTTTTTCCTATCGACGATCGACTTTTGGCTGAATATGCTTGTAGTCAGGAAGCGATTCAGGTAATCGATTCCGCAATACACCCCCGATTTGTAGGATGACTTAACAATGAAAACAAAACAGTTTCGCTCTATTTTAGCACTTGCAGTTGTAGCTGCCTCAATTACCGCAAGCATCTCACCCGCTCAGGCATTTACCTGGGAAGATCTGTGGGGTGCTGTGAAGACAGGAGTTCAGAAGGGATTTCAAGATGCAGCTCAATCTTCGGCTGAGAAATACAATGGTTCATCACAAGCTGCTCCAGAATCAGAGCTGTCTAATTCAGGCTCTCAGCAAGGCAATTATACAGAACAATCTTCCCCTGCGCCTCAAGAATCCACTGGTCAACTGGAGGTGAAGTGCATAAAGTCACAAGGTAACGACGATTATTCCATCGGTGAAGGTGACTCAAATTCGATGATTTCGGTAGGTCAAAGAGCTGTAAAAGTATATGCATCAGCGATGATTTATGCAAACTCCTCAGAATCTATACACGGGAAAACTTGTCAGATCGAATCGCAGCCTTCTGATGGAAAATTATCTATTTCTTTGGCAATTCCCGATGTATCAAACCTCTATAAAGTAAGAGTATTTACTTATGTAGATGGACAGCAAAGAAGCACTATTATGATGCGTCCCGGTCAAAATCGCACATTGTCTTTTGATGTGAAAGGTGCAAGTAGCTATGCTTTTCAAATACAGGCAGTTGAAGGTTCTGGAGCCGTTTACTATTCTTACTAAGAAAATACTATTCACCCATACAAAAGTATCATAATTCATGTCACAGAAAATGAAATTTTCATTGCTACCAAGTGCAATTTCCGCATTAAGTATACTAGCCCATGGACTTCCAGTATCAGCACAGCAAGCTGAATATACGGTACCTAACTATACCTATAGAATTTTAGATACAAGTCGTGCTTGTCAGGACTTGTACATGGGAAGAAAATCTGGATCTAAGAGTATTGAGAGTGCTTGGCCGTCTGCACAAGATAGACCTGACATGTGTAGATTGGCAGGGTTCAATAATTTTTACAACCCATATACAGGTAATTGGGAAAAAACTCATGTTTCGACCATTGCAGTTAGAATTCCTAGAAACCGCGCTTGTCAGCAACAACAAGGTACATCAAAAACAATTAATATTTCCGGCTATATTTATTGTGTACATAATAGATAGTCCTTCAGACTTTTCATTAACTTAGAGGAGATTTGAAACCGAAAAAAATAATAGATCGTTATTACGATAGACATCCACTATCCAGACAAAGACAAACAAATCAGCATTTTACAGGTCACAAAATCACATGTCACACAAAACCAAGCTTTCTTTACTGCTATCGCTCGCAGCAACATCATTTTGTGTTGCACCCGCACAAGCAGGCACAAATAACTTCACAGTCGATCGTCAATATAAAGGGCCAGTATGTATTTCGCTCAATTCATTATCAAATGATAGCTTCTCAGTCCAATGGGGTTCATATAATAGATCTGGCAAAAGCCCCTCATTTAGGCTTGGTGGACTTACATACATTCAATTGCAGGCTAGAGGCAATAACGTACCAAATATCTCGTTTAGATCGTCTTCAGGTGCAAGCTTTAGTCAAAGTGCTTGCCCTGGTGTTATGAGCGTAATCAAATGGTAGTTATATGACTATCAAATAGCATAATTGGCTGTTCAAATAAAATTGTCACTGAAGTTACCTAGTGTTTCCAATTATTTGAACAGCCTAGTAAAGAGATGCGTACACAAATTAACATTTGGCGAGTAAATCACAATGAAAATATCAAGATCTTTAGCATCTTGTCTGATAATATCCTGCATGAGCGTAGCCCTAACAAGCTGTAATTCATCCTCATCTCAAGTTACTAGAGACTCTGTATATGCAAAGACAACTACAACAAAATATCCTACCCCCGAACCTGTCAAAGCTCCAGAAGTACATGATGTTATTTGCTTTCAAGCAATGGGTCTTGGGGTAGGTAGCACGATGTGTTCTCCTGATGAAACTTACAAAGTTCCCAGGGGCACTCAAGTTACTGTTTACCTTGACAAACAAACCAGTGTACAGAGAGGAACCAATACAGTAGTTGCTTTTAAATATAAAGATAAGAACAATAGTCAACTACAAAAAATAACTGTCCCAGAAATGGAATCTTTAGCTTCGGACGGGGCAAACGTTTACACCATGTACTATCATGTTGTGCCAGTCATGCTAAGTAATAGTCAACACTTCGTCGAAGTTGAACTATTTAATAAAGATATTGGTAGCTTTAAAATGTTCGATCAAGATAAAACTCAAGTCTTTTTTGAAACTGGAGATACGAAACCTAGGGTTGAATTGCCTCAAAGAAAAGAAGGCTTAATGGGTGATATGCAAGCAGTGCAGAATGGAGGTATATATAGGAAGATAGTTACTACTACCCAATCTGCGAATGGAAATGCCAGTGGGAATAAAGTTGAGACTACCCAACCAGCAGATGGAACTACCAGTAGCAATAAACCAACTCCTGATACTGCGATTATCAGTCATTATAGATCGATCGATAATAAAGAGTTAGAAAAGTCTTGGAGCGATTTATCGCCAAGCTTTAAGGGATCGAACTTAACCAAAGGATTCAAGGAATATACAGAGTGGTGGTATTCTGTAGATAAAGTTTATATTGGTAATGTTGAAGTTGTCAAAGCCTCTGATACAAACTCTGTAGTTAAAGCTGATTTAAGTTACAAACTACGAAGCGGTAAAATCATGGATGATAAGAAAAAATATATCTCTCTAGTTTGGACAGATGGCAAATGGCTAATCGATGGAAAGTCTGAGGTACACAATAATTAATTGTCAATGTTTATAGCAAAATTATTTATACTAGTATTCATTTGTCTTTTATCGCCACAATGTGAGCGTGTTAAAGTTGAATAATATTTAATCTTACCGTTGGCGTTGGCGAAACTTATGCTCTAGCAAAAGCATCCCCGAGGTAATCGCATTATGGACTCGATTGAGTTCATTCATCCTAGATTCTATGGCTGAAATGATGCAACTTGTCGAGCGCGATCGATGAATATAATCGAGCGATAGTTTCTAAAACTTGAATCGCAGGAATCTGTAAATGTGGAAAATCTTCTAAAAATTCGTTCAAACCCTCTTCACCTTCAAGATAATCAAATAGAGTTTGAAGCGTCACACGAGTATTCATAAATACTGGGATACCTGACATAATAGCTGGATCGCTATGCACGATCTGACGATCTTGAAGCGTATCCGATCGAGAGTCGCTTGAATTTTTGTGAATATCCATTTTACTTTATCGATCGGATCGAATTAGAACGATTGACATGATATAGTTATTTTACTTAACAAAGGTCACTAACGATCTTAATACCAATCGGCGATCGCTAACCCTGAAATTCTCGAAAACTCCCTAACATTGTGAGTAACTAAAGTCGCTTGAAGGGACATAGCCGTCCCCGCAATTAATACATCCATTGGGCCAATTGGTGTACCTTGCTGCTCCAACTGAGCGCGAATTGTCGCAGCAGAGACAGCCATATCACGATTGAAATCAACCTGATTAACTCTAGTTAAAAGCTGGTGAAGTTGTTGGATACGTTTCTCCGGTGAATTTGACTTAGCAATACCAACTTGCAACTCAAAGATAACAATGGTGGGGATGATAATTTCTTGTGGTAGAGTATTCGCTAGGTTTTGGGCAACTTGTCCTTGTCCTTTAAAATAATAAATTAGGGTATTTGTATCTAAAACATACATTTATAGACTTTCCCTGTTTGTATCTAAAGTTTCCGTCCGAATCTCTACCAAAGAGGGGAAATCTTCTGCCCAAGCTCCAGATAAAGCCTGAACTAGTTCCATCCAAGATATTCGATCGTCTGCTGTTAAGTTTGCTAGAGATGGTACCTTATCTTTGTCCATCCGAGCCGCTCGAATATTTTCTGTAGAGGTAAACACAATTGTTGCTTCAATAGTGGTATTTTTCAAACCATCAGGCAGTTGTACTCTTAGCACCCCATCTGGATCGACTTGTGTTGTCAATTGAATAGTTTGCACGATTTAATCCTCACATAACTACGCTGAACTAAAGAGTGACAGGATCGAATTGGCACGACCTACATTCTCGATTTTACTCGATCGCTGGAACAAAAGCTGCGATCGTCCTACCTTTATACTTTAATCGATCTTAGGTTCGATTGTTGTTAGAGTATTAAACTTGAATTAGATTTAATATAACTAGATCGAATCGCTCCCATATTTTTGGAGGAATGTCTTTTCGATCGATCCGAGCAATGACAATAATTTTCTTGTTGCTCGATCGATCCTCTAGTTTTTTTGCTTCTGCCTAATATGTAAAGACGATTCATTCAGATTTAGCCACGTTTGCTTGGCGGAACCGTTCGAGGATATCGTTTACCACTGTTTCGCCGTCAAATAGTTCGCCTCTCGAACGCAAGCAATGCTGGCAATCCTACCCATTTCTTTAATTGATTCCTTCTTGCCTCACAACCATAGAATAAACTAAAATTGTAAGGATATCTTACTTTTCTAGGGCTGAAACCCAATGGTTGCCTCAACTTATAAAGTCCTCCTCGAAAACACTCCCGATGGTCAGTCCTCTGCGACCATCCTAGATTTTCCCGATTGTCAGGCTACTGCTGCTACCGATCGAGAAGCCATCAGTCAAGTCCAAAATCGTCTGACCGAGCGTTTAGCCACAGCCAAAATCATTTCGATCGAAGTACCAACACCACTCACGGTCAACCCTTGGATTAAATTCTCTGGTATTTATCAAGATGACCCCGACTTTGCCGAGATTGCCGCAGCCATCAGAGCAGAACGAAACCCCACCGAAGACGAGAGCTAGTCATGAGTCTTTGGATTTTAGATACCGACCATGTTTCCTTATTCCTCGAAGGTAATCCACAGATTAGAAAACAGGCTGCTGGCAAGTTTCCGAATGTGGCAGTTACCATCATTACCGTTCAAGAAATTTTTAATGGCTGGACAGGGCGAATCAATAACCCCGCTTATGCTCATCAGCAAGTCCGACTATATACCAAGCTATGGGAGGCAACAGAATTGTTCAGATCTGTACCTGTTTTTAATTTTACCGAAACCGCCCAAGATTATCATCAGAAGTTGTTGGCGGCAAATAAGGAGTTATCTAAAAAACGCCTGGAGAAAGATACAAAGATTGCCGCGATAGCTCTTGCCAATGGCAATATTGTAGTGACCCGTAATTACAAAGATTTCTCTCTCGTCCCTAACCTTGCAATAGAAAATTGGGTAGATTGAGAACGAATCATCACGACCTGCATTCCTAATTCTACTCGTTGGCGTAGCCTCTCCATGGAGAATCGCTGGGACAAAAGCTGCTATCGTCCTACCTTTGTATTTTAATCGATTGTAGCTGGGATTGTTGTGAGAGTGTTAGACTTGAATTCTATTCAATTTTGTCGTTGGTGAAGCTTGCCGGAGGTAATCGCATTATGAATACAATCGAATCGATCCTTCAGGAACTAGAAAAAATCCCTGAACCCATGCAACTGAGCGTTTTAGACTTTATTCGCTCCCTGAGTAGTAGCAGTACAGCCATAAATCCAACTGGAGCAGGAATAGAGGTAAATCACAACCAGCAGCCTGTGGAAAAACGCCGTACTACCTCAAGCTTAATCGCTGGTAAGGGTAGAACGTTGGGAGATATTGTGAGTCCAATCGTTGATGAACAGGACTGGGAATGTCTGAAATAATTATGCTAGATACCCATATTTGGTTTTGGTCGATTACCAAAGATTGGAATCGTTTTCCCACATCGTGGCGTGATTCCTAGACATTCACACAACTTCTCACCGATAGTCTATCTGTTGGTTGTAAAATTTCGATACTCGTCAAGGGTAAACTCACTACCGTTACAAAAGCACCCATAGCAGTATAAATTTCCAACACACAGCCTTCTTCGCCTAAAGGATCCGTAACAAAGTCATTTAATATTGCAATATCTCCTTTAGCGATATTATATTCTGGAAAATCGCGATTTATAATAACTTCTTCAAATAACTTGAACTTCATGAGCTTATCCTCTTAATCTGGGATTAGTGTAATGAATCTAAATTGTCGATCTACTGATTCATGTAGCCAGATCGTGACTACGCCTAGATCGATACCATTGATGCCTTTTAACAATCCTGTGACTTCATAAAAAGTACCAAATTTATCGGTTCTATCTTCTACAGCTTCATTCTCTGCAATTAACTGTCGAATTGCTAGTTCTAACTCGGTAGCAGTATCTATTATAAATCCCCCCTGAGCAAGAAATTTTGATTTATCATCACGCGATCGAGGGACTAATAAGTATTGAGTTAATTTAGGGGCAGGAATGACAGCATTCGATGGTATTTTTACACAATATTTTTCTATTTACTAGCTCTATGATATCAGATGGCACCGGAAGGTGGGCATTAGCGATCCTGCTTTGGAATGTCGAAAACCGAGAAAACCTGTCTGTGCCAATGCAGAAGCCTCTGCGTTGGCGTTGGCGATAGCCTACCGTCAGGTGGCAGCCTACCGTCAGGTACAGGCAGACGCTGTGCGTTGGCGTAGCTTGCGACTCCCGCGCTTACGCCCTTGGCGATACGAAGTCGAAGTAGGCGATTCCGCAAAGCGGAGGTTATCCGATCGATTCGATCGAGATATCTTGCTAAAAATGTTAGAATCTGGGTAGAACGCCTATTCACAAACCCCGTGGCTGAAATCCCCCCAGAAACCATCGCCAAAATATTAGAACTACTAGGGAGATTATCTATTCTCATCGATAGAGCATCTAACGCAGAGTTGTCGATCTTCAATACCTATGGGGAAACAGAACAAGTAGTTTCTGTCTTGGAGCAATTGCAGAATACTAAAGAGAGAGGAGTAGATGCTTACACAAGGCTTTCTGGGCTAATGTTAAAAATATCTGGATTTCAACCATCAGCACCCACAGCAATGGTTAAAATGTTGACTCAATCGATGGATACAGCAGAGGCTACGGTTGATGCTGGTGAAGCAAGCGTTAAAGAAGCAAAAAGTGATTGGAATATTTCATGAATAAGAAAGCCATCCCAGATCCTGAAAAAATTAAGAAAACTGTCCGCGAGTTAAGAGCAGTTTGTCGTCAGTTCGATGCGCTCAACTTTCAACTTGATGAATTAACGGCTTACGTCGATGCTGAAATTCGCAATAGTCCCTTGACAGCCTATCGATTAGGTAAAGCTCCTCAAACCAAAGAGAATTAAAAATAGATCGTTTCTAAAACTTGAATCACCGGAATTTTTAGGTGTGGAAAATCTTCGGAAAATTCGGTTAGACCCTGCTCACCTTCAAGATCGTCAAATAGCGTTTGGAGTGGTACACGGGTATCCATAAATACTGGAACACCTGACATGATATCTGGATCTATATGTACGATTTGGCGATCTTGAAGCGTCTCTGATAGCAAAGCAGTTTTGTAGGGTGGGCACTGCCCACCGCTTATATTTCAGATAATTTGTAGAGTTAGATTCACATACTTTGTGCTGTTTTTACTGGATCTTTTGTGACCAAAATCTGATAGTGATAAGCTTTAATTATGTTCTATCTTCTCGATCGCATTATGGACTCAATCGGGTTCATTCTAGATTATATGGCTGAAATGAGGTAACTTGTCGATCGTCATCAATAAATGCGATCGATTCAGTTTTATAGTCTTTTCGATCGATACGAGCACTGACAATAAGTTCTTTGTTACTCGATTCTAGCAAAAACTCACATTGCAAGCTTCCACAATGGGGGAAAACCTGAGATAATTATGTGTATCCTCCAAAGTGCTTGCTCGAAATCGATGGCAAAGTTATCCAACGAAACCCTCACGATAACTTTCCAGCTACTGCGCCAACTTGCAGATGAGATCGAACTAGCCAGTGCTACAGAATGGACATTTTTCGAGCGGTATGGAGAAACACCCAGAACAATTGGTGAATTAGAAGAATTACAAAACGCGAGAGAAAGACTCAACCAGTCTTATTCTCGTCTCAATACGCTCCTGTTGAAGATTTTGGAAGCACAGCCAATCGCGGCAAATGCTATGCTAGAGTTGTGGGCAAAGGCAATTGAGAACGGACAGTCGAATCTAGAAGCTGCCAATGCGAGTATTCAAGAGATTAAAAGAGGTTGGAACCTGTTATGACTAATTCTCCAAACGATAGGCTTCAACAACGATATCTCTATCCCGATGAAGAAACGAGAAAAAATTGTCTCAACAAGTTGCGAGAGAGTAATCGTCAGCTAGAGCTATATAATTTGTTCTTAGATGATGCAATCTCTCAAATCGACCTGGAATTACGCCAACACAAACGAGAAAGATTATTGCAGAGAGTCCAATCTATCCAGTAAATAGCTGAATTAGATTAAATGTAACTACATCGCATTATGAGTTCGATTCCGCAAAGCGGACGCTACGCGAACGACATAATCGTTCGGGAACTAGAACAGATTCCCGAACCTATGCAACTGAGCGTTTTAGACTTTATTCGATCTCTTGGTAATAGCAATACAGGCAAAATTCCAATTGGAGATGTAAATCAAAACCAGCATCCTTCAGGAAAATGCCGCACGACATCAACTCGAATAGCTGGTATGGGTAGAACGTTGGGAAATATAGGAATTCCAATCGTTGATGAACAGGATTGGGAATGTCTGAAATAATTGATAGCAAAGAATTTTGCAGAGATAGAGCTATAATTAAATTTAGACAACAATTTTCTGAAGAAGATACTTCGCCAATCGGGGGTTTCAATTATGCTCATTCAAGCATCAAAGTCAGAACTAACAGTTAGAGTAGAAACGACTATAGATGGTCGAGTCATTGCAACTTCGATCGATCTACCCGATCTTCAATCTCAAGCAGCTAGTAGAGCCGAAGCTCTATCCGATCTAGAGACTAAAATCAGAGCGCGGTTAGTCACGACAGAAATCGTAACTTTACAATGGGATACAAAACCTACTAACAATCCTTGGTTAGATATTGCTGGTAAATATGCCGCAGATCCCGAATTCGATCGAATGCTAGCACATATCGCAGCAGAACGGGAGTCGATCGATCGAGTTGAATCTTAGATTATTATGACTAAATGGATATTAGACACAGACCATTATTCATTAATTCAGCGCAATAATCGAGAAGTTATCAATCGATTTAAGGAGATCGATCCTAGTGAAATATATCTCACAATTATTACGGTGCAGGAACAGATTAAAGGTCGATTTAAAAATATTGATGAGGCGAAAAACTCACCACAATTAGTAGTTAGCTATGGTTGGCTTCAGACTACAATTGCTGACTTCGATTGATTGTCGATTTTACCATTTGATGAAAGAGCCTATTCTCACTACTCTCTATTTCGCTCTCAACAGTTGAGAGTGGGTAGTCAAGACTTACGCATTGCGGCTATTGTCATGGCTAATGATGGAGTTCTAGTCACCAGAAATCGTCGTGATTTTGAAAAGGTGCCTAATTTGTCAATTACCGATTGGACGATCCCTAGATAGGTAGATTAAAAAATTTTGTTACTCGATCGATCTCTAATTTTTTTGCTTCTGCCTAATATGTTGTAATTTTTGATTCCAATATATTACAATAGCCCTTTGGTATTACCCATTAGATATAGCAATGCCATCCGAATTGCCACACCATTAGCGACTTGTTCGGCGATAAGGCTTAGTTTTGGGTCGTCCATTAGATCTGAGGTGATTTCGACACCGCGATTTGTCGGCCCAGGATGGAGGATTTTTACATCAGGCTTGCACAATTTCAACCTGTCGCGAGTAATGCCATAATATTGATGATACTCTCGCAAACTTGGTAATAAATGGTCGGTCATTCGTTCCTGTTGGAGTCGTAATGTCATCACAAAATCAGCATCCTTCAAAGCTGGCTCGATGTCCCAATGGGCGAATAATCTGGCGTTGGGGACTCCAATTCGGGGTGCTCTGGCATAGTTCGCAAATTCCGCAGGCAAGAGGGTTGGTGGAGCGGCTAGGTGGACTTGGGCACCACTAGCGGTGAGACTCCAGATATTAGATCGAGCCACACGAGAGTGGAGGATATCGCCCACGATCGCAATTTTTTTATCTGCTAATAAGCATAAGCGAGGATCGACTGGATCGATCGTCCCACAAATCGTCAATAGATCTAGCAATGCTTGGGAAGGATGCTCGTGTTGTCCATCTCCAGCATTGAGGATGCCTACCTTGACACCCATTTCATCCATCGCCGTCGCTATTGCTTGGGGTACTCCCGCCTGTTTGTGACGGATTACCATCAAGTCTGCACCCATCGCCAAATAGGTTTTGGCGGTATCCAAAATCGTCTCCCCTTTTGTCATTGAGGATGTCGCCGCCGAAAAATTGAGCGTGTCGGCGGAGAGTCTTTTGGCGGCTAATTCAAAACTGCTGCGGGTGCGGGTGGAGGATTCAAAAAACAGATTAGCAACTACCCGCCCTTGGAGGGTGGGTACTTTTTTGACAGGGCGAGATAGTACTTCTTTGAAGCTAGCTGCTGTCTGGAGCACGGTATCATACTCAGTTGGGGTAAAGTCCGCCAAGGATAGGATATGTCGGCGCGTCCAAGTCAAGTTACTATGCTCCAATGGGGAATGTTGTATCGATCGTTACTTTTGACCCGATCTACTCGAACCAAATCCTACCACAGTCTCGATCGATATTTGCGCGTCTGGCTCAAATATCTAATAGGGGCATCAATATTCCAGGTACGGGGAGTAAGATTAAGATGAGGATTGTTAGCATGAAGATTCCCAACCCGTCACGCCAGAAATTGAGTTCGGAAACATCGTTGAGGGCAGGTTCATCGATGGCAGGGATGAGCGAAATAGCAATTGCTAGAAAAAGTAAATCTGTATTCGCAAACCCAGAAGATTTGTACCGAATGAATCCTAGAATCAAGAGGATAAATTTACTTAATTGACTGACGATCGCACTCGGTTTTTGACCGAACATCGCATGAACTATGTATCCGCCATCGAACCTCCGCAGAGGCATCAGGTTGACTGTCACGATTAATAGAGACATATAAGCAGCGATCGCTATATTGTGTAGATCGATCGCTTTGTCGGCGACAAAACTGTTGCCTAATGCTAATTTTGTCAGGATTGATAGTAGTAAAGAAAAGCGTGGATTTAACGCATGAAAGCTAAATAATGTGGCTTTGAGATCGATCGGCACGATCGTCGAATGTGCCAAACCCCAAATTAAAATCGGTGCAGCGATAACTAAACCCAAAGCAGAAGCAACAAAGCCTAGATCGAAAACTGCCTTGCGATCGGGGATTGGCGATCGCAATTGTACCAGACAACCGTAAGTTCCAGGTGCGAATGGGAGCGGGATAAAGTAGGGTAAGGTACTATCGATCTGGTAAAATCGGGCAACTAGGTAACGTCCGAGATCGCGAATGCCGAGAATGGAAATCGTACACAAAGCGTAGGGTAAACCAGCTTGGATAATCGAGCCAACATTTCCAGTCAATTTTAGCAGCAGAGCCGCTCCAGACACTGTAGTGGAAACTAGAGCCAGTAACAACAGTGATAATGCGGCGATATAATCGAGCCAGCGACGGGATTTGCTCTCCTTTATGGGTGGAGTCTGAGGCACTACCGCAAAAAAAGGTTTGCCTGTAGATAAACTATACTGAAATAGTACATAAAAGCGATCGCCAAATAATGCTTGGATATTTTGCTTGACGGTACTATAAGCAGCGTCGGCATCAGTTCGCAATTTACCTCGACATAAGACTGCTTGAGGGCGATATTCGATCTTTTCTAGAAAGAACACATTCCAGGGAAAACAAGTCCGTAATGTGGCCTCTTCTGTAGTATCGATCGGCCGCACGGGGATAGTTGTCTCCGGTGGCTCGGTATTTTCTGGCACGGGTGTAACCTCTTTATCCATCAGACGACTCTGGAAATTTACAATATCGACGGGATTGGGGTTTTGTTTCTATCTCAGTTTAATCATCATCGATCGATAAAACAAACAAATAGCAATTACTTCTAGGCTTGACTTACGCCAAAGAGTCACTTGCGTAAGATGAGAACTTGTTAAGATGTGAATCGTAGCAGACCTAGCCCACTCATGCAAGCAGACTCAAATTTGTCATCCTCACCACTCGCGCTGAAATCCCCAGGGGGTAAATCGCCAACGGAAATTTTACCAGATATTTTTGCCTTTGCGCCCAATCGAGATACTTTGGGTGGCACTGCCTATCTAATTGTCACATCTAACGGTAACATCGCGATCGATAGTCCGGCATGGAACGATCTTAACCGACAGTTTATCCTCGATCGGGGTGGTATAAAATATTTGACGATAACTCATCGAGGTGGCATGGGCAAAACTGCGGCGATTGCCACTGAATTTGGCTGTGAAACGATCGTTCAAGAGCAAGAAGCATATTTACTCCCAGATACTCAAGTTACTACCTTTCGGTACAGTTTAGACCTTGACGACTCAACCCGGCTAATTTGGACTCCAGGTCATTCCCCCGGATCTACCTGTGTCTATTATGCTGGTTCTGGGGGAGTCTTATTTACCGGAAGACATTTATTACCCAACCAGCACGGCGCACCCATACCGCTCCAAACCGCCAAAACCTTCCACTGGCAGCGTCAACTTCGTAGTGTTGATACAATCCGCCAACAGTTTCCTTCCTGTGCCCCTCTGAGCCATATTTGCCCCGGTGCGAATACAGGTTTGCTCCGTGGGAAAGGATCCATCTCACTACTAGGGGAAATAGCGATTTGAGGGATGAGGGATGAGGAAAAAACTGGTATTCATCACCTTCGGCGATTACTAGTTTATGCCCTCGCCCCTCGCCCCTCATCCCTTCCCCTCTCCAAAAAGCAACTTACGTTATTTAGTGCGAAGCTGGATACCCACTTCTGCTACAGTAAATAACGGTATTCGATTATCATTAAATAATTATGGACTTTGACTTTCGGCTCCTAATCGTCCTCGCACCTCTGGCTATTGCAGCTAGTTGGGCAGCTTTTAACATTTTCCCCTATGCTCTCAAACAAGTTCAGGAATTACTCCGCGATAAAGATTGAGCCAACATAACGGGTGTAAAGTATTACGAACGCTTGAAATCTAGCGATCGAAATACCCAAGCACCCAATCCCACTACTGTCTCTATCTTAGAATCCTTCCAACTGATCTTGTCTGAGCCAGATATTCGGCGTTGGTACTTGTCCAAATTTGATCAGGGCATAATCGCCGCGTAAGTCTAATACTTCCCCTTTAGTTTCAAATAAATATTTCGGAAATCTAGCATCGCTGGCTTTGGCTTCTAAGCTATTTGCTAGTTTACTCTCGATCGCCTTAACCATATCTCCTTTCTTGACTGGCATAATTTTATCCTATTGTGATCTGTTATTAGGATACTAGGGTTTAGTTCTCATTGGTGCTTTTTTCAACACAGAGGTACACGGAGGGATTCACGGAGGAACGCAGAGGAGGTTGTTTGTGCTATGTTTTGATATTCAAACTCGGAATTTACTCGGTTTAAGTATTTATTAATGGAACGAGCAGAATTAGAAGAGCTAATCGAGGATGCTAGGTGCGATCTTTGGATTGGGATTTCATGCACGGATCTTCTTCTAAACCGCAGAGGCGCAGAGAGCGCAGAGGGAATAAAGATAAATCTAATTTGAAACCCCAAAGCTCCGAATCTGCCAAGGTTTAATCGTAAAGTCTACCTCGCCTTGTGATTCTTCGAGTAAATTTACGACTCGATCGATCTTCAATTCTACATCCCCACCTAACTTAATCTCGCCTTCGACTCCATGACATTCATAACACCGCAATATCCACGACTGATTTAGATCTGAAGGTTTGAATGCCATCAATACTAGATTCTCTGCCTGTAAGTCGATGAGACTAGCCGAGCTGGAAAAATACATATTATCGTTTTTGCGGGCTGTTGGGGATAGTTGAAATACTTGGAGTGGTGAATTCAGTTCGTAGCCTTTTCTGACGGTTTGGGCGGCTTGCCAGGTACCGCTGTGGGGATAAATTGCGTAGGTGAATTCATGATACCCTCGATCGGCGATCGGATCTGGCCATTTCGAGCTTCTGAGTAGGGTGAGTCGGAGGTAATCACTTCCTGCATCTGCGCCGTATTTACAGTCGTTGAGGAGGCTGACTCCATATTCGCCGGAGTTGTCGGTGAGATCTATCCATTTGTGGATGGGGATTTCCCATTTGGCTTGCTCGGCGGGGGTTGTGGGTAGAGTTTTTCGACAGATTGCGCCGCACGCTGTTTCAGATGTGGATCGATCGGCGGTAAGATTTAGGGGGAAGTTGGCTTTGACTAGGATATGTTCGGCTTGCCAATCGACGCTGGTTTTGATGCGGACGATCGCTTCATGAGCATCTAAGCTATAATCCTGGGTAAATTCGGCTCCGGCTAATATCCGCACTACTCGCAATCTTTGGCGAATCGCTCCAGTTTCGATCCATTGGATAGATTTTAACTCGCTGGGGGGTAATATATGTTCGGCATATTTTGGATCGATATTCCACGCATCCCAATATTGCTCGCTATCTTTGAAGGCTTGAAGTTGATTTCCACATGTGAGGATTTGGCGATGGTTGGTTTTATCCCAGATGCTGGCGATATCTCCTGTTTGAGCATCTATTTCGACTTCGAGGAATTGGTTTTTAAAAATAAAACCGCTAGAAGCTAGTGTTTTCGTTGAATTTACCCCACCCCAGCCCTCCCCTTGTAAAGGGGAGGGGGTAAGAGCCACCCTTTCCAAGTTATTAGATTTGCTGCTGAGGTTGTGTTGCCCCCCCCCCCCCCCCCCCAGTAAATGGGGGGGGGGGTGATAACCCCCCCGACCCAGGGGGGGGTGGGGGGGG
>JANOPX010000371.1:0-9349 GCA_031422115.1 Chamaesiphon sp. VAR_4_metabat_408
GCGAGTCCATGTTACATGCACTGGGACACCTGCCGCTTGAGACAACCGCGCCGCTTCGACAACTGCGGTTTGATTGCCTTTGCGCCCAAAACTACCGCCCATTTGCATTCCATGTACGACAATCGGGCGACTCTTCCCAAAAACTTGCTCCAGCGCAGCCACTTCTTGGGATACATCCTGGGTTGATACCCAAGCTTCGATCGTTTCCTGACGTACATCTACCAGTGCTGTTAAAGGTTCGAGATGAGCGTGAGCCGCCAAGGGTGTACGATATGCTGCTACTAGCGGATTTTTCAGAGCCTCATTTACATCACCACGCACCCGCACTACCGTTCCTTCCCCAGCTTTCGCCGTCACCAATCGATCGAGTTCTGGCTGACTAATACTACTACCATTGACATATTCTAGCTGCAATTTTGCGAGAGCATTCCAGGCGCGAGTGCGGGTATCGGCAACTACACCCGCAAAATTATTAGCAATATCGATTACAACTTTTTTCACTCCCGGCATCGAGGCAACATCGCCAGGATTAACCGAACTTAGGATTGCACCAAATTGAGGGGGGCGAGCCACCGCTCCAAATGCCATCTTATCGACTCGCGCTTGTACCCCATATTGAGATTTACCGAGTATTTTGTCACGTACATCCACCCTGGCGGTATTCTTGCCGATCTTGGTAAAATCCTGGCGAGACTTTAATTTTACCGCTGTTGGTTCGACCCATTCCCCTATTTTTGCTGCGACAATTTTACTATATTCGAGTTGGCGATCGGGATTTTTCTTGACAAAACATGCCCCTTTCGCGGCGATAACTTCGGATACAGGCACACCAAATTGTGTTGCCGCTTCAATCCGCAACATCTCGCGTAAATTTGCCGCTGCTTGGCGCAAAGGTTGGTACAAACTAGTTGTCGAACTACTGCCATAAGTACCGTGCAAACTATCGAAACCCTGGCTCGAATTTGCCATCACAATCCGCAATTGTGTGGAGATCTCGAGTTCGAGTTCTTCGGCTGCCAATTGTGCCATCATCGATTGCACCCCCTGCCCCATTTCACCTTTGGGCACATACAATGTCACGCCCTGCTGTCGATCGATCCCAAACCACAGCAAGGGTTTGCTCGATCCAGATCCACCACCATTTTCGGTGGCAAACTCATCAACTAAGCTAGGAATAATCGATTTAAAACCCGCATATATGCCCACGCCCAGCCCGCCCATTGTGCCAGCACCAATTAATAAAAACCTTCGCCGGGTTATTTTCCATTTCATTTTGGGTGGGCGGTTCATGACTTACCTCCCATTAATTCAGCCGCCCGTAAAACATTTTTCCGAATGTTGTTATAGCCACCACAACGACACAAATTCACATCCATTGCCGCATCAATTTCTGCTGGATTTGGATTGGGATTCTGCTTGAGAAATGCCACCGCCGTCATGATATGCCCTGTCATGCAATAGCAACATTGCAACGGATTTTCTAGAAAGGCTTGCTGCACGGGATGTAAAGTTTCACCCTGCGCCAACCCTTCGAGGGTAATTAAGTCTCGATCGACCACTTTTGCCACGCTTGTTTGACACGATCGAATCGCAATATTATCGACCAAAACAGTGCAACTCCCGCACCAACCAGCACCGCACCCATATCGAGTTCCATTGAGTTTTAAGGTATCGTGAAGTGTCCAAATCAGCAGCTCATCACGGCGATCGTCAGGAATAGTTGCGGTTTTTCCATTGAGCTTTAACTGCATTGTGGGTTCTAATTAATTAATCGCCGATTGCCCTTGGCACGCTCCGCGAACGATGATTTTCAAATACTGCCCATACCGAGAATGAAGGCGGCATCACTAATTATTATATAGTACATCGCCTAATGAGTCATTCGGATTTTGGATTTTGGATTTTGGATTTTGGATTGTCCCCACAGATGAATCTGGGGGCTTGCAAATGAGGAATAATTTTGTTTGTCTCCAGGAATAAATTCGGGGGCTTGTAACCGATCTTAATTCTGGTCACTACTGACTTAATATCCACTTGAGAATACCAAGAATTTTCTGTACGGGCGTAACCAAATAGTTAGTAGGATCGATCGTTACGTCGCTGCCTTCCAATTTAAGAAATTGCCATAGCATACCACTAGTTACACAACCATAAATAGCTGGAATATTTTTATTTTTAAGCTGATTATAGTTTTGAGCTGCCAGCATTTCCGCTACACATTGACCTAAACCAGTTTCTAACTCACCTCGTTTAGCCTCAACTAGCATTAATACCGGAGCATCAATCGTAAATTGATTTTCAGACTTGCTAAACAGGAAATCACAGAAACCATTTAAACCCTTTTCTTGGTCTACATTAAACTCTTCACCAGAAAATAATTGAACTTGCCTATCGACCAATCTTCTTGCCTGAACCAAAATCGGGCTAACCAGCAACTCAGACTTAGCTTTTTCAGATTTTGCAACCTCTGCTAGAGAAAATGATTCATCAAAAATAGTCAAGAATTCTGATTGAGGTTCAGAGCTGGGTAAAAGCTCACAAAACCGATTATTCATTAACTTTAGATCGAACCTATCTTTCACTGACTCCAAAGTAAAATTATTATATGCCATTTATACAACCTTAATTTAACTCACTAGTAACTCAATCTACCAATCGATCTTTATTAACAAGTTTGGTATTTTTGAGCAACTTCTCCAGCCCATCGAGAATCAATTCCAGCCCAAAATTGAAGTCAGCAATGCCATCATAATGCCCATCGATAATGTGATGTGTCAGCCGATTCATATAGGGATATTTGTCAGCGGGGATGTTCGGCAGATATTCCCGTGCTACCTTAGCATATTCCGTCGTCTCGATCGGAAAGTTTAGCTGCTGAAGTGTGAATCCATAGATGTGACTATCGATCGCATTCCAAGCTCTATCCACCATCTCAAACGAAAAGCCCGCTTCACATAGACAGCCTAGAGTCGCATCTATATAGCGTAGCATCCTTGGCCCCACATTAATCCGTGAGACGATCGGCATCGTCGCCCAAGGATGACGCAACAGCACCTCATGAGCAGAATTCGCCCGCCGTCGCATCGCCATCCGCCAATCTACACCAAGATCGGGCACCTCAATCTCACCAATGACAATATCCACAATCCCATCAAGCAGATCGTCCTTATTCGCCACATGATTGTACAGCGACATCGCCTGAACGCCAAGCTCCTGGGCAATCTTCCGCATCGAGAGCGATTCAATCCCGCCCTCATCAGCCAGGAGTATCGCCGCGACTAAGATCCGTTCCCGACTCAACGGGATCTGGGGCGCGTTATCTGACTTACTCATCTTATTGACCCCACATTCCGCACTTCAATTCGATAAAACTCCTGTTATGACTTATTCAAAACGAACAAGTCTTTGATTTAGATCGTTATATTTTTCACCATGTTTTTTATAATATTCTTCAACTAGTTCCTTAAATGCTTTCCGATCGGAATCCATCGCGAATTGAATAGTGTGAATAGCTTGTTCTTCAAGACACTCATAATCTGGACTCGATCTAAAATCTTCTTCTGATGCATATGAGCCATGATTTAACTCGCAAACTGCGTTATACTTATCGAACTTTATTCTAATTTTAGGAACACACCACCCCCATAGTTGACTTTTCTCAAGATTTTGAGAGACTTTATCTATTTCCTGCCGATCTTTTAGAAATTTATGATAATTCAGTTCATTCAAAGATGCACTCACTTTAAAAATAAATTTTCTAGACATATTTACTCCTATACAAAAATATATTTTTCGATATCTGACTCGATCGCCAACCTCTATCTTGACAAACTTACACCATAAGTTATACTTACGGTGTAAGTCTATCCTGTATAGACCAACCCCAATTTAAAAGGCAAGCGCGACAGATGAGCGAACAGGCTCCTTGCATAGTAAGCCTTTCCCAATCCAAAATCCAAAATCCAAAATGGCTTGACAGACATGAAAGCGATCGTTCAGACTGAGTATGGTTCACCAGATGTGTTGAGCCTGAAAGAAGTTGACAAGCCTGTACTCACAGCTAATGGCGTGCTGGTGCGAATTCGCGCCACCTCCGTCAATGCTGGGGACTGGCATCTGATGCGTGGAGATCCATTCCTCACCCGTCTGATGTTTGGCGGCATCCTCAAGCCCAAAATTCAGATTCTCGGCTTTGATATCGCTGGAGAGGTGGAAGCTGTAGGCAAAGATGTCACCGAGTTTCAAGTCGGTGATGAGGTATTTGGCGATTTGTCAGAGTGTGGTTTTGGTGCGTTTGCGGAGTATGTCTGTGCGCCAGCCTCGGTATTGACGACTAAGCCGACAAATATCTCATTCGAGCAAGCGGCAACCGTTCCTGGTGCTGCCCTGACTGCCCTCCAGGGGCTGCGAGACTGCGGGGGGATTCAATCTGGTCAAAAGGTATTAATCAATGGTGCATCGGGCGGTGTAGGGTCGTTTGCTGTGCAGATTGCCAAGGCATTTGGGGCGGAAGTAACGGCGGTATGCAGTACGAATAAAATGGAGATGATGCGATCGATCCATGCAGACCACATCGTCGATTATACTCAAACAGATATCGCCAAAAATGGGCAAGATTACGACTTGATTCTGGATGCAGCCGCCTATCGATCGGTTTTTGACTATTCACCAATATTAAAAGCTGAAAGTACCTATGTCCTCATCGGTGGTTCCATCTCCCGATTGTTTCAGGTGATGTTATTCGGCTCGGTAATTTCGAGCATGATGGGGCGGAAAGTGAAGTGTTTGATGGCTAAACCAGATCGATCGGATTTGGTTATTTTGAAGGAGCTGATTGAAGCGGGAAAAATCGTACCTTTTATCGATAAAACTTATAGTTTGAGTGATGTTCCGATGGCAATTCGTCAACTCGAACAGCGTCATGTGCGGGGGAAAGTTGCGATTCGTGTTTGAGCTGAATAAGTTAGCAAATACTAATCTGACGATCTAAGATTTAGATTCGATCGCTCGATCCATCCAGGCAATTCTTGGGCATAAATAACCGATCGATCTTCTTCTACGGTGGCGATTAATTGATGTCCAGCGTTGGTTGAGTTGTCATATAAGATTAATCTATCGACGATTTTGGCGGCTTTACTAAGGTTGGCAAGGCTGCGGTCGATTAATAAAATATTAACACCAGAAAGTTTGGTAAGTGTCGATTTACCCGATCCATTTGCCCCTGCCACAACGGTCAAAACTGGCATGATATTAGACGATCTCACTAATTATTTCTTCGCTGCCATCTTCTCGAATCAGCAACTCAAATTTTTGACCATTAGCTTCTTCTCTGACTAATTTTTTGCCGATGGTGTAATGAACGGGTTTATCCATTTCTTTCAGACGGGCAATATCTTTTGCAACCTGAATCTGTCCGGCTGCTTGCATTTTTTTAGCCGTGACTGCAATATCCTCATCAGGAATAATGCTGAGATCTGGATCTATCTTAGGCTCTGGATAAGTCATAGTGTCCTCCTTAATATTATTATTGTATGCCACGATAGTTCGATCGAGCGGGAAAAGAACCGCACAACCGGAAACTCTTATCATCGATCGAGTGTCAGAGTAACTATAGGTGGACAATCTGCCGCCTAACCTCGAAACTCTTGTGGTGAAAGATATGTATTCAGCTCGATTTCAGCGTTCAAAATTTAGACTGTGGCTGAGTGTGATATGTGCGAGTTTGTCGATCGCACTACCGTTGGCTAGCACTGCCAATATCCCCGCCCTGAGTCAACTAAATAACCGTCTCAGCGCGACAAAACAGGCTCCTGCACCTGCGGTAATTCAGTCGATTCGTCAAGCAGTGAAAAAGCAGTTTGGAGTGGCTCAGATTGCCGTGGTGAGTGTGTCCGAGCAAAATTGGCCCGATGGCTGTTTGGGATTGCCACAAGGTGGGGAAATTTGCTCGATGGCGATCGTCACAGGTTGGCGAATTGAGGTGAGCGATCGGCTTCAAACCTGGTATTATCGTACCGATCGCACAGGTCAAACTCTCCGGCTCGAAAATCCAGAGCGGAGCGTTTTACCACAACCAGTTGCCAGCAAGCTGATTCGACAGGTGGCAAGGGAAACTAATACCCAGTCTGGAAAACTCCGTATTACCGAAGTTAGAGCCAAAACCTATGATGGTTGTCTAGGCATCTATCGCCCTAATCAAGCTTGTACTAAAATAGCGATTCAAGGCTGGCAAGCGATCGTTACTACTCCCGTTGGCGAAGCCTATTCTCGGAACGAGACGCTACGCGAACGGAACGATAATCGCAGCTATATCTATCATCTGACTCAGAATGCCGAAAAGATTGTTCAAAATCAAACCGCCAGTGGTGCGAAGCGAAAAATCAACGTTTCATTTGGCACATTTGGTACGATTTCACCACTTGCTGTTAATGAAGTTTTCAGCAGTAGTACATCGGGCGATATGACAGGTAGAATGATGAGGATTGTCCTAACTCAAGACGGCAAAATTACCCGCTATCAATCTTCGCCCACTGCCAGATTTGCACCAGTGGTAATTAAAACATTATCGATCGCTCGACTGAATGCTTTCCAAAAAACATTAGCAAATCGTCAATTTCCAAACTTAAATGGTTTAACCTACCTCACCAGTGCGGCACTTGCTGACTACCCCACGACGACTTATCAAAGCCAAGCTACAGCGACACAGTTTATCGATTTAGAAAAGCAGAGTTTACCAAAATCACTTCGACAATCGATCGCGACTTGGGAATCTTTGATAACTCCCAACTAGTTCATCACCTTAACATCTTTTCTACCGATCGCTATTTGCAATGAATGAAATATCTAAAGCCAATAACAATTGAGACTGAACGCCTTATCCTTCGACCTCAAAAACCTAGTGACTATGAAGCTTGGTATGCTGGTTTTTCAGATCGATTGCCACAGCAGAATCGATATGATGAGGGGCAAATTAGTTTAGAAGATTACGATAGAGTTTGGTTTTCAAGTTTGTGCGAACGCCATCAGGAACAAGCAGCTAGGGATTATGCTTATATCTTTGGAGTCTTCTCCAAGCAAACAGGCGAACACATCGGCAATGTCGATCTATCAACGATTCAGCGTGAAGAGAAACAGTGGGCTAATTTAGGCTACAGCATCCATAACCAATATTGGAAACAGGGTTTTGGGAAAGAAGCAGTAAGAGCACTGTTGATGAGCGGATTTAATCATTTTGGGTATCATCGGATCGAAGCTGCTATTAATATTGACAATCATCTTTCTATAGCTCTTGCTCAAAGTGTTGGCTTGCAAAAAGAGTGTATTCGTCGCGGCTTTTACTATGAAAATGAGCAATGGGTGGATCATTTAATTTATGTTGCTCTCCCTGCCGATCTGGGTTTAGTTGAACAACCACCAGCGATATCCCTATAACAACCTGAATTGCCTAAAAGGTTCGATTCTGGATCGACGAACCCACAACCGGAAACTCTTATCGTCGATTCTCTCTCATGAGAGGCTGCGCCAACGAGTGTCAGAGTAACTAGCCAATATCATTAATGGACGTTGCTGATTCCATGTATGATTCACCAATTATGCGAATGCTAGAACCCTTGGTAGGGGCAATTCATGAATTGCCCCTACCAAGGGTTTCATACATCAATTCAGCAACGCCCATTAATGTTCGCAGAATTCTGTTAGCTACCTTAAAGCAATCTTAGCCGTTGCTTAAACTTAATATGTAATAACCGAAGAAGTAACCAGTGAGGGAATATGGCACGTCAATTCTCGCGGCGGCAGTTTTTGATTCATTCGACTCTTGCTAGTAGCGGTGCGATTGCCGCAAACGCCCTGAGCAACGCTGGATTTGTCCATTCTGCATTCGCGATCGTTCCTTCTGATAAACTGCGTCCTAGGATTCCTTACGGCATCGCTAGTGGAGATATTACTCAGGGTAGTGCTGTCATTTGGAGTCGAACAGATCGACCATCCCGGATGTTAGTAGAATATGCTGATGACTACACATTCCGCAACAGTAAACAAATCGTCGGTTCAGTAGCATTAGCAGCGAGTGACTACACTGCGCGGCTGACTCTCACTGGATTACCCACTGGGCAATCCGTCTTCTATCGAGTTCGATTCCAAGATCTAGATGACGCAAAGCTCATCAGCGCACCCACAAACGGCTCCTTTCGCACAGTTCCCAACATCGGCAAAGACATCACGTTTGTCTGGGGAGGAGACACCGCAGGGCAAGGCTGGGGCATCAATCCTGACTTTGGGGGGATGAGAATTTATGAGGCGATGCGACGACTCAAGCCAGATTTTTTCATTCACTCAGGAGATACAATCTACGCAGACAACCCGATTCAATCCGAGGTTAAACTAGCAGATGGTAAGATTTGGCGCAACTTAGTCACGGAAGAAAAATCTAAAGTTGCTGAAACTCTCAAGGAATTTCGCGGCAATTATCTCTACAACTTGATGGACAAAAACGTCCGGCGATTTAATGCAGAAGTGCCGCAGTTAGTGCAGTGGGACGACCACGAAATCCGAAATAATTGGTATCCCAATCAAATAATTGAGAACGACGATCGCTACAAGGTCAAAAACGTAAATCTGCTCGCAAGTCGGGGAAAACAAGCCTTTTTAGAGTACGCGCCGATTCGGCTCAACGGGAGCAATCCCGCACAGATTTATCGCGCCTTCAACTATGGCGCGGCTCTAGAAATCTTTATGTTAGATAAACGGAGCTACCGAGGTCAAAATTCCCCAAATCGCCAGCCAAATTCAAGCTCAGAAACAGCTTTCCTGGGGAACCAACAACTTCAATGGTTAAAACAACGCTTACTCAACTGCAAATCAACCTGGAAAGTAATTGCAAGTGACATGCCCATTGGCTTAATGATTCGCGATGGTTCCAAGGCATTTGAAAATGTTTCAAATGGAAATGGAATCCCCCTCGGACGAGAATTAGAACTTGCTGAGTTATTTCGATTTATCAAATCTAATAAAATTCGGAATGTTGTTTGGCTCACCGCAGATGTGCATTATGCAGCAGCTCACTACTACGATCCCAACCGAGCACAATTCCAAGATTTTTATCCCTTCTGGGAATTCGTAACTGGGCCACTTCATGCAGGTACTTTTGGGCCGAATGAATTGGATAATACTTTTGGCCCACAGGTGAAGTTTAGCAGTGTCCCACGCGGAAGTGCCCAAAACATTCCACCCACTGCGGGACTACAATTTTTCGGCCAAGTTAAGATTGATGGTGAGAGTCAAGTGATGACTGTGGCACATTACAATTTAGATGGTAAAAAAGTTTACAGCATCGACTTATCTCCAGAAA
>JANOPX010000372.1:0-6933 GCA_031422115.1 Chamaesiphon sp. VAR_4_metabat_408
CCTCATATGACAACATCCATCCCCACCCCCACTCAAAAATTACCCCAAAATTTCAACACGCCCCAACTTTTACGGGGTGGTTGGTATGCGACATGGGTAGTTAGTTTTCTCCTGTTGGGAGCCAGTATATATGGTGTCAACCAACAGCGACAAGCACTCAAAACAGTCGGGAAAGATGCGGCTCCGAGTATTCTCACCGCACAAAGACTGAGAGATTCATTTGCAGAGATGGATGCTAGTTTGGCAAATGAATTGTTATTAAAACCAGGAGAAAATCAAAAGATACTAGAAGAATTTGAGAAGACAAATCGCAAAAAGATTCCCGACAGGCTACTATTAGCATCAAAATATATCACATATGATGAGGAAGAGCCGATCGTTCAAGGTCTTCACCAAAACAGTGTTGTTTATTTCTTGAAATTGCAAGAGGCGCGAGATACCCACAAACTTGGCAATGCAGTCAATACGCTGAATGTATATCGCGAGGCCGCTAATATCGTCGATAACAGGCTGCTCCCTCAAGCCGAATTGCTCGATAGTGTCAATTCTAAGTATTTGGAGAATGCCTATAATAACCAAGGTAATATCAATAAGGGACTGATTGGATTAATTCTAATTTTAGGATTAGCACAGTTAGGTATTTTAGTAGGGATTCAGCTATTTTTGTACAGACGAATGCAGCGGATTTTGAATATAAAACTACTTGCAGCTAGTGCGATCGCTACAATCTTTCTAGGCTATACAGTTTTCTCATTTATGAGTGCGACTGGAAATCTCAAGATAGCGAAAGAGGATGCTTTTAATTCGCTGATCGCTTTACGCAAGATGCGAGCACTTTCCTACATGGCAAATGGTGATGAGAGTCGCTATCTCTTGGATGTAGCAAATGCAGCCAAACATGAGAAGTCGTTCAATACTAACATCGACAAGATTATCAAAATACCGCCTAATCTCTCAATTCAAAATATTGTGGCGATGATGGATTTAAAAGGAGAAACTGAAGATTTGCCTGGGTTATTTGGTACTGTATTGAATAATATTACTTTTCCTGGTGAGAAAGAATTAGCTGTCAAGACTCTCATCGCTTGGGACGAGTATATAAAGATCGACAAACAGATTCGCGGGTTGTATCGTAGTGGTAAAGTTGCTGAAGCGATCGCTCTATGTATCGGTACTCAAGCAGGTCAATCAAACTGGGCATTCGAGCGATATAAAAGTGCTCAAACAGAGTTAATCGATCTGAATAAGAAAGCATTCGATCGACATATCGACATGGGTAACAACGGATTAAGAAATTTTGAAATTATCGCGACAGGTGCTTTAGGTAGTGTCGCTATTTTAACCTTATTTGGACTCAGACCAAGATTGATGGAATATTTGTAGAAAGTTAATTTATCCTCACGATTAGTTTACCATAGGCAAAATACCAAAGTGTATGGAGTTTCCGGTTTATTTAACCATTGGTGCGCTCAAGCTTCATCCCCATCCCATCCTTGAGAGCATTGCTTATTTTGTCTCCTTGCGATTGGCGTTACGACGGTTTCGACACAATCCCATCAAGTCAGAAAAGCGTGGTGTAATTATTGCAGGTGGATTAATTGGTGGTATTCTAGGCGCGAAGATTCTCGCTATTTTCCAACATTTAGATATGTTGTGGAGTGGCGAGGTGGGTTTTGGAATGCTCTTACTCAGTGGTAAAACGATCGTCGGTGCATTGCTTGGTGCAACTTTTGGGGTAGAAGTTGCCAAGAAGTTGCTCAAAATTGATACGGCTACGGGTGATGTTTTTGCTTATCCATTAATTATTGGTACTGCAATTGGGCGAATTGGTTGTTTTCTGACAGGTTTGAGCGACCAAACTTATGGTATTGCTACTTCTTTACCCTGGGGTGTAGATTTTGGCGATCGCATATACCGTCATCCGACTCAGCTCTATGAGGTAATATTTATGATTTACTTATTAGTTTTTTTGCGATATCGAGAGCGCAAGCCAATGTTAGCTGGAGATTTATTTCGGTTCTATATGATTTGCTATCTCAGCTTTCGCTTGGCGATCGATTTTATCAAGCCCGATTTTCATCCCCTCTTAGGCATGAGCGCAATTCAATTTGCTTGTCTCTTGGGATTGGTATATTATCGTCAAGCAATTCGTCGATTGATTTAGGCTGAATTGAGTGGGTGAGTTAAATTAAGATTGAGAAAAGCCACCGATTAAAATCGGGGCTAGTGATGCAAAGTCCGTGAAGGCGGACTAAAATTAGAAGCAATATAAATTTAATCAAACCGAATTGAGAGCGATCGAAATTGAACTAAATTACTACTGCAATTAGTCGAGGAAACTAAACATGGTACTAGTAGAATCTAAAACGATTAGCTTTGATGATTTTATCATCTGGTTGCCAGAGCGATCGGCATATCGCTACGAACTTAGAGATGGAGAAATCCTAGAAATGCCCAAGCCAAGAGGGAAACACTCAGAAATAGCTGGATTTATTAGTTCTGAGCTAAATTTTAGTATTCGTCAATCTCAGCTACCTTATATTCTGCCACGAGAATCAATCGTCAAATCGATCGATGGTAAATCTGGATATGAGCCGGATGTAATAGTCTTGGATAAGGAAATGCTCGCCCAAGAGTCGCGCTGGGAGGCTGAATCGATCGTCACTCAAGGTAGTTCGGTAAAGCTAGCCATAGAGGTAGTTTCGACAAATTGGCAAGATGACTATGCCCTCAAACAGATTGCTTATCAATCTTTAGGGATTCAGGAATATTGGATTGTCGATTATTTAGGATTGGGTGGAAGAAACTTTATCGGCTATCCAAAACAACCAACCATTTCAGTTTATTATCTAGTCGATGGTGAATACGATCTACATCAATTTAGAGGAGATGAACGAATAAAATCGCCAACATTTCCCGATCTGGAACTATCGATCGATAAGTTAATTTAAAATATTCTACATTAGTACCCCATTAAAACTACTGTTTACTAGAATTACTAATTCTTCAACCCTTGGGTACCCACGAGGGGCACCCCTACAGGTTAATTGTGCGATGGGATAATTCCCCAGTCCCCCAGTCCCCCAGTCTCCCCCCCTCTCCCCCTCTCCCCCTATGCCTACTCGCCCTTACCTCTTCTACGGATTGACTAATAGCATTTGCTCTAAATGTTTGGTAAAAGTTGAGGCGAAGATTATCTTTCGCGATGAGGCGGTGTATCTCGTCAAACATTGTCTCACCCACGGGCGAGAAGAGGTGCTAATCGCTGACGATATTGAGTACTATAAGCTCTGTCAGGACTTTATCAAGCCTGGGGATATGCCACATCATTTTAATACGCCCATCGAGCGTGGTTGCCCTTATGACTGCGGATTGTGCCCAGATCACGAGCAACATAGTTGTGTGACGCTGGTGGAAATTACCGATCGATGTAATCTAGATTGCCCGATTTGTTATGCTGATTCTGGTGCGGCGGAGGTATCAAATCTTACCGACAAACCACGTAATCATCGTAGTTTGGCAGAAATCGAGCTGATGCTGGATGCGGTGGTGCGGAATGAGGGAGAGCCGGATATCGTGCAATTGAGTGGTGGGGAGCCGACGGTGCATCCTCAGTTTTTTGAGGTGTTGGATTTGGCAAAAACCAAGCCGATTAAGCATTTGATGATTAATACTAATGGGGTGAAAATTGCGACCGATCGCGCATTTTGCGAACGATTGGCGGGGTATTTGCCGGGGATAGAAGTTTATTTACAATTTGATAGTTTTGAAGAGAAAGCATTGCGGGAGTTGCGTGGTGCAGATTTGCGGCAAATGCGGCAACGGGCGATCGACAATCTAAATGAGTTTAATATTTCGACTACTTTAGTCGTGACGGTGAAGAAGGGTTTAAATGATGGTGAGTTGGGTAAAATCATCGACTATGCTCTAGCCCAAAAGTGCGTGCGCGGTGTCACTTTCCAGCCGATTCAAGTTGCGGGAAGATTGGAAGGTTTCGATCCTAAAGTCGATCGATATCCCCTCACTGCGGTACGTCGCTCGATCCTCGAACAAAGTCCCCATTTTAAGTCTGAAGATCTACTTCCCGTCCCCTGTCATCCCGATTGTTTGGCGATGGGATATGCGCTCAAGGTAGATGGAAAAGTGATTCCCCTCGCTGGATTGGTAGATCCGAGTACGTTCCTAAAGTTGATGCCCAATTCGATCGTCTACGAGCAAGATGACACGCTCAAAAAGAAACTATTCGATCTATTTTCGACAGGCAATTCACCTGCCATGTCAGCGACAAAAATGGAGCAACTATTATGTTGCTTGCCATTAGTTGCTGTACCTCAAGGATTGACATATGAAAATGTATTTCGGATTCTAATTGTACAGTTTCTCGATCCTTATAACTTTGATGTGCGATCGGTTAAGCGATCCTGCATTCATATGGCGCAAACTAACGGGCAATTAATCCCTTTCGACACCTTCAATATTTTCTATCGAGATGGCGCAGCAGGGGCACATTTAGTTGCAGGTAATAATGAATAATAAAATTCCTCAGAAGCTGCGGTTAATTGCTACTGGATCTCATTCGATCGGTGGGATTGCGTTCGTAATATTTTTTTTGCTGATTTATGACAAGACATTTGCAATGCTAGGTATTATTCTATTAACTGTTCAGCCAGCTATTGTTGGATCTTATTGGGAAATAACTAAAAACATTCACCCTTTTATCGATCGAGCTGGCAGAGATGCCTTCAATTGTGCGGTGAATACTGTAATGGGAACGATCGTTTCTATTCTATTCTGTACATTTATATTTTCAGTCACTTGGATAGTTGGGAGTCAAGATCCAACATTGTTATATATAAGTCTGTTTATTCTATCCTGTGTTGAGTTAGCATATTTCATGAATTCTGTAATTGCTGGAATATTTGCATTCAGAGGATATAGATTAAAAAGTAGATTAATCTATCCGTTTCTCGACGTTAGTTGAGCGGTTTTGTATTCACAATCGATCGACAGTCAATTAATTCCTTTCGATACCTCTAACAATTAAATTTAGATCTGAAAAATATGAATACTGAAATACCATTCAAATTTAGGGCACTAGCCGCGATAATGCACGCAATTGGTGGATTTACGCCGATAATATCATTACCCATAACTTGGATCCTATGGATCACAACAAAAGAACTTCATCCTTTTATCGATCGATGTGGGAGAGCTGCTCTAAATTTTCAAGCTTCAGTAATTTTATATCTAATGGTTGCGATGCTAGTCTTGGGCACAGTTTGTGGTATTTTACCTAACTTTGGGTCATTCGGTCGATCGCTTGCTGAGATAATTAGTTATCCTGTCCTTTTTGGAGCACCAATTTTTTATGCTGTAATAGTTGTCATACCGATCGCCGCAGCCATATTAGCTATTCTTGGTAAAGTTTATAGTTATCCTCTGACTATTAAGTTCATATCTGAAGCACAATGAAAAATCCCTCAACCTACTAAACCATCGCGCGATTTGGATTCCACCTGGTAGGGGCAATTCATGAATTGCCCCTACCAGGTGGAACCCGCTACCCAGATCGCAGGATCTGTGGGTAAATAGCCTATTCTCAATCGATCGAGGGAAGATTTTCCACCGCTTTTGACTGGATTTTGCCATCGATTATAGCACTGACAGTCATGTCACCCATGACATTAATTGCGGTGCGACAGCGATCGAAAAACCAGTAAACTGTAATGAGAATTGCGATATATTCAGTTGGTAATCCGACAGATGTCAAAACTAAAGGGAACACGGTCAAAGAATTTGGGCTAAAAATTGACGAGTCCGTTCTTCTTTGGGATTTTGAAAAAAGTCGATCGGATTAGCTTCTTCTACTAGCAAACCACTATCCATTAGCACAATTCGATCGGCTACTTCCCTGGCAAATCCAACTTCATGGGTGACGACTACCATCGTCATCCCCGATCGCGCCAAGGATTTCATCACCTCTAATACCTCCCGCACCATTTCTGGATCTAAGGCGGATGTGGGTTCGTCAAATAACATAATCTTTGGCTGCATCGCCAAAGCGCGGGCAATCGCCACCCGCTGTTGCTGTCCGCCAGATAATTGACCTGGATACTTCCGTGCTTGGGCTAAAATCCCCACCCGTTCTAGTAATTGCATTGCTTCTGCTTCCGCCTGTGTCTTGGCGCGTTTTCGCACCCACATCGGTGCTAGAGTGACGTTTTCCAAAACAGTGAGGTGGGGAAATAAATTGAATTGCTGAAACACCATCCCCACTTCTTGGCGAATGCGATCGATATGCTTGATATCGTCGGAAATCGCGATGCCATCGATCGTAATTGTCCCCTGTTGATAGTCTTCTAAGGCGTTAAATGTCCGAATAAAGGTCGATTTTCCAGAGCCAGACGGCCCCATAATTACCACCACTTCGCCAGGATATACCGATAGGCTTACGCCACGGAGAACGTTAAATTGACCATACCACTTATGAACGGATTCAGCGACGATAATTGGAGCTGGAGCTGGAGGTGAGGTGTTTTGCATGAGGAGTGTGTATGTGTAAATGGGGAGACAGCGAACTATCAATTCTCAATTTTCTATTCTCAATTCCCTAACCCTTAACCCTACCCCTGTTAAGGTGACTATTTATAATACGCGGAGCGGTAAACGATCGATACTTGTGGGTTGCGATTGTTGCTAGTGAGGGCAGAACCCGGATCTGGGGGTTCCGACCCCCAGACCCCCCGTCGAGTGGGGGAGTGTCCCCCCCCCGTTGGCGTAGCCTCTGCCTGCGCAGAACCCCCCCTCAAAGGGTTTGGCTTGAAACGGTGGGGTCGGCACGAAACCGACCGCCTTGTTGGTTTGTGGGATGGGGAGATTAGCAAAGAACTGGTAAAAACCAACCGATTCAAGCAGTACGGATGCTCACCTTAA
>JANOPX010000373.1:0-9617 GCA_031422115.1 Chamaesiphon sp. VAR_4_metabat_408
GGGGCATGGGGGGAGGGGGAGAGGGGGACGGGGGGACGGGGGGACGGGGGGACGGGGGGACGGGGGGACGGGGGGACGGGGGGACGGGGGGCAAGTTAGGTTATCACCAGCTCATACTCATAACTCACAATTTCCGCAACAAAAGTATTATTACTCTTGTTGGGGAAATGAGGACATCATATCTTTCTCCCAGTCTCCCAGTCTCCCAGTCTCCCAGTCTCCCAGTCTCCCAGTCTCCCAGTCTCCCAGTCCCCCAGTCCCCCAGTCCCAAATAGTAGCTAGATTTTTACTATGGCTTAGGCGGGGGACATTGCTGCTTGGGATCGCTGGGGGGGATGCCTTCGATCGCGATTAGGGATTCCATAACGGACTTGACAATGGGTGCGGCGACATTGCTACCAAAAGCCTTTCCTCTATTTTCATTAGGTCGATCTACTGCGGCAAAAATCACGTAGCGACGTTGACTATCAACAGGTAAAATCCCAATAAAACTAGTGATTTTTTTCGAGTCTTCGCGATAACCTTTGTTGCCATTTATTTGGGCGGTTCCGGTTTTGCCAGCGATGCGATAACCACATATTTTTGCTTTACCTCCAGAGCCAGCCTTATTAGTGACAACGGTTTCCATCATTTTTAGCACGGTATCCGCAGTTTCTGGCGAGAAGATTTGCCGGGATTCGGGAATGGCGACTTTATTCTGTTGGATGCCACGACCATTGAATAGTCCTTCTACTAAGTGCGGGACGACAGATTTGCCGCCATTGGCGAGGCTAGCTGTCATAGTAGTGAGTTGAATTGGGGTGAGGGAAAAACCACCTTGTCCGAAAGCAGTAGTTGCTGGATATTCACGAATTTTGATAAAGTCTTGCCGATTTACCATCGCGCCACGGGCTTCTAGAGGTAAATCGATGCCAGATCGCCGATCCAAGCCAATGCGCTGGAGCCAGTCGTAGTATACGCCTGGTTGGAGCTTTTGCATCATTTGCACCATGCCTACATTACTAGAACGTTGGAGGATATCGGCAACATCGATCGTCCCATTGCCTTTTTTGTCGGCGTTTTTGAATGTCCGAATCCCTACTGTAATCGCGCCACCATCGTGGAAGGTGCTATTGGGCTGGATGACTTTATTTTCCAGGGCGATGGCTACATTGAGCGGTTTGAAGGTGGATCCTGGCTCGTAGAGGTCGGATACAGCCCAATTATTAAATAATACCGATTTGCCTGCATTGGCATACTCAGCATAGCGGTTGGGGTCGTAAGTAGGTTCGACTACCAACGATCGCAATGCACCTGTCTGAGCATCCATGACGATGACTGTACCACGGATGGCGTTCCACTCCTTCATTTTATTGCGGAGGGCTTCTCTAGATGCCCGTTGCAGCCGGAGATCTACTGTCAATTGGAGTTGGAGATCGTCGGTGTGTAATAAGTCTGTTTTGACCAAATCGGGGAGAATTTCGCCATTGCGCGTCTGGGTGAGGGTGTAGTCATCGACTTTGCGCTCTAGGAGGGATGCTTGACTGGCTTCTACGCCTGCTGTGGCTTTGTGTGATAAGTCTAGATAGCCCAAGACTTCGGCGAGCATGTCATTCTGGGGATAGAAGCGGGTGTAGTAGCTTTCGTCTTTGCTAATCTCCAGTCCGTCGATCCCACTCATTTGCAGGGCTGCAATCCGCGCTCGGACATCTTCGCTCAGGCTGTAACCGAGTCTAGTCCTTTTCTTGGTCTGAAATTGGGCGAGTAACTGAGCTGGATCTCGATTGAGAATCGGGGCGAGTTTTGCCGCCATCTGAGCTGGGGTAATCTCGATTTTTTCTGATTTGCCGCCTTTTTTCTTGAGGGTTCCCCTGAAGCTGAGGGGATTGGCATAAATCGCAAAACTTGGTCTATCGATCGCAATTGAGTTACCATTGCGATCGACAATCGGCCGACGGGGTACAAATGGACGCACCTTGGTAATTTGCTGGGCGCGGGCAGCTTTTTGCAAGTCCGCCGCCGCGAAAATTTGTAACCAACCCAACCGAATCAGTAACCCCAATGCTCCCAGCCCCAATAAGAGCCAAACGCCTACCAGTCGGCTTGGCAACTGCTGGAGATTCAGGGTGAGTGGTTGTCGCCGTCTGCTGGTGCTCGACGAACCCTCAGCCTTAGCTCCGCGAGGATTACGCCTAAATGGTACTGATTTTGTCCGGCGGGTATTGCTCATTTCACGAACGATCGGTTACTTACTACACAGAAAAGTTGATGATTCGATTGTATCCTAACAAAATGCAACATTCAGCCGAATAGAGTGCAGAAGATCGGTTAGGATCGAAAAAGACAATTTAAAAATATAGATCTGAAAACTAAATTAAATTCAGATTAAGACAGATTTTTAGAATCGACCTGAGCCATGTCAGATTCTCTTCACCAGCGACTGCGCTAACGATTGCCACCTATGCCTCTTTGTCCAAACTCGCCCATCAGAGATCGATCGCACAGTTCGCACAAATGCCTGTGGAGGGAATGGAGATCTGCGCTACTCGATCGATATCTACGCTATTGTTGATTACAACATCCATTCAAACTATTTGTTACACATGAAACAGCAAAGTAGTTCAATCGTAACTCTAGCACTGCTATTAGCTGCTGGTAATGCTAGTGCCCAAACTGCCGCCGAGAAATTCCCCTTGCCAGCCTCAGTCCCTGCGGGAACTAAAGTGCAGATTGATGGTTCCAGCAGCCTAGCTGGTGTCAATCAAGGTCTCAAAGAACGGTTCCAAAAACAGTTCCCTGGCACTGACGTAACGGTAGCTCCCAAATATCAAGGTAGTGATGCTGGGACAAAAGCAGTCGCCGAAGGCAAACTCGATCTCGCTGGGATCGGTCGTCCGTTGACCAAAGCCGAAAAAGCTCAAGGTCTCCGATCGATCGACATGAAAAGAGCGAAAATTGCCATCATCGTCAAGGACAGCAACCCTTTCACGGGCAACTTAACTCTAAAAGAATTTGCCAAAATCTATCGCGGTGAAATCACTGACTGGTCGCAATTGCCCAGTGCCAATGGTGCCAAAGGTAAAATCAAAATCATCGATAGACCCGATACCAGCGACACCAGACGCGCATTTGCCAACTATTCAAAAGAATTTCCCAACGGCAAAATCAAAGTCGGCGCGAATTCTGAAAAACTCACCGAAGATTCGACTCAATCCGTAGTCGATAAACTAGGTGAAGATGGCATCGGTTACGCACCCTACGATCAAATCAAGAGTATCCCAGGGATTAGAGCCGTCACTCTTCATAGTACCCAACCGGATAACCCCAAGTATCCTTTCTCTCAACCACTCGTCTATGCTTACAAAAATAAGGATGGAAAAGTCAATGATGGAGTCAAGGCATTTCTAGGCTATGTAGAAGATCCCAACAGCAAAAAAGTAATCGAAGAATTAATTGCCCCTGGATCTGCTGCTGGAGCTGCTGGAGCTGCTGGAGCTGCTGGAGCTGCTGGAGCTGCTGCTGGTGGAGATGGCACGAGTACCACTCCTGGTACCACTGGAACAGAAGGCGGAACGGCTGAAACCAATGGAACGGCTGGAACTACTGGATCTGCTGGAACTACTGGCAAAGCTGGTTTTCCTTGGTTGCTCTTAGCAATTCCAGCAGCCATTGGTGGACTGCTATGGTTCTTATTGGGACGCAAAAAACCCGAAGAAAATGTCGTACCCCGATCGACCGTACCACCCGAAGCAAGTTCTGGACTCAAACCCCTCTATCCACCACCCCCAGCGCGAAAACCCAAACATGAGGGTCTCTCAGGGGATCTATCTGGGGATATATCTTCTAGTTTGGGTGGCTTCCGCCCCTCTGGAGATCTCAGATCGGGTGATTTACGATCGGGCGATTTGTCTGGTACATTGCCTCCCCTCACCAGAATCGATGCACCCAAAGCGAATTTTAATGGTGTAGTCGATACTATCAAAGACAAAGCAGGCGATATCAACCTCGCAGGTGGAGCCGCCATCGCAGGTGGAGCCGCAGCCGCAGCCGCAGCCGGAAAAGCCGTTTTCGATCGCGGTAAAGATCCTTCAGGCGAATTGCGGCCCCCAGAGATCTCCACAAATCACAACATCGACCTCTCCAACCCTCTAGAAGGACTCAAAGACAAGTCATCTAATCTCACACCCAATCTCGACATCAACAACCCCTTTGAAGGCATTATAGACAAGGCTGGAGACACAATCCGAGGTGGCGGCGCAGCCCTAGCAGGCGGTGCGGCTCTAGCTGGTGGTGCGGCCTTAGCTGGCGGCGCAGCCCTAACTGGTGGTTTGTTTGGCGGCAAAAAGAGTGATGAATCACCAGAGATAGATTTGGAGAAACCAACTGTCAAGCTCGAAAATCCCCTCTCAGGCATCACCGACAAAGCAGGTGACATCCTCAAAGGTGGCGGTGCCGCAGTTACCCTCGCAGGCGGTACAGCCCTCGCAGGTGGTGCAGCCCTTGCTGGTGGTGCTGGGAATGCAATTGGCAATCTCTTTGGCAATCGCTCGACAGAAGAAGATCGCTCCGACGATTTAGCCTTAGAAGAACCAACTTCTCCAAGTCGGGCGGCTAATAACCCCTCCTCCACCCCTGCGGATCTCCTCAACTCTCTCAAGCAGTCTGCTAGTGGAGTCACCGACAAAATTGGTGACAAAGTTGCGGATCTGATGCCTAATGACATCGAGCCTAGTTTTGGCAACCCCTTTGCTAGCCTAGCTGACAAAGCGGGCGACATCCTCAAAGGTGGTGGTGCAGCCACCGTTGCAGGTGGAGCTGCGGCTCTAGCAGGCGGAGCCGCCTTATTTGGTCGAGACCAGAAAGCAGCAACTCCGACTGATGCAGACCTCGATCTTGACTTTCCCGAACCTAGTAACAGTCTAGATCTAGCCGATTCTCAGTTGGAAGCTTTGAGTGCTGAAGGTCTGGATGACGACCCATTTGCGGGCTTATCCGATCTCCTTGGAGAAGAAACAGGCGAGGTGAAAACGGAGTCGTTCCGGTCGGGTTCCACAGGGCCTATGGAAACGACCCAAGCAAACGACAGCCCAAAGCTTGGGGTCAATAACCCACTTTCCAGTCTCAAGGATCGAGCGGTTGACCTCATCGAAGATGGGAAAGGTTTTGGTGGTGCAGCCTTAGCTGGTGGTGCAGCAGCAGCCGCTGGTGCAGGGCAAGCAATGCAATCCTTCATCAGTCGGAAAAACACCCCGACTGACAACGATCGAGATGAAATTTCTGGTAATCTCTACAGTGAAGGTCAAATCACCCTCGTATCGCCTAGTGCGACTCAAGCCTACACCCATTGGGAAATCCCCGCACGTCTAAAACGACAACTGCGGGAACAAGGCGGTCAGAAATTGGCAGTACGTCTTTATGATGTGACTAATGTCGATCCCAAAATTGAGCTACCAACTACTTTCACCGAGTTTGAATGCGATGAATTGGTTTGGGATATGGAAATACCCATCAGCCAAACCGAACACCGTTATCTAACTGAAATTGGTTATGTAACTGCTGATGGTCGGTGGTTGATGTTGGCGCGTTCTGCTCCTTTATGGATTCGTTCGTCTCAAGCATAGGTATACTAAGAACGCTTAGAAACTGGACTTTTTAGAATTACGCTATACCCCCGACTTCTCCAAGAAGTCGGGGGTATGTCCCCAGTGCTTCAAAGCTTGGCAAAGTCTAGGATTTAGCCGTTTGCAGTATAACTAAATAATCCAAAGCGGCAACTTCTCAAATGTAGAAGTTGCCGCTTTTTTTACTTATTACTTAGAGGGTGTTTGAAAAGTTATTTTTAAACGCACAATTGGTAGCATCCCCCCTAACCCCCTTTAAAAAGGGGTGGATGGGATCCGTTTCCCCCCTTAAAAAGCTATCCATTACCCACAGATTGCGTATTTTTTGCGACGAAAAGTTACGTGACGATCTTACATGCATTGTGGGTAACGCATAGCCTTAAAAAAGGGGGCTAGGCAGAGTGGATTAATTGTCGAGAAAGAAAATCTAGACCCCCAGAGTTTAATCTTTACCCACCCGCGACTAAAGTGCGGGCTAGTGTCAGGAAGTCCACTTAAGTGGACTTTTGCTGGTAGCCCGCACTTTAGTCGCGGGGCGGTTGAGGACTAAATTCTAGGGTTTCAAATAAACTAATCCACCCCCCTTAAAAAGGGGGGCTAGGGGGAATTCTCTAGGGCTTACGAGTGCCATCTGATACTTTTCAAACAGCCTCTTAATCAAAGCAAGGTTGTTCTAATCCAAAATCCAAAATCGTAGTGATAGCAAATGGCTTTTGACTCACCTCACCATTACATCCACCCTGGCGGAATCCGCCATGTAATGTATACTTCGATTGGTTCGACTCTCTAACTTAGACTAGGATAAAATCCAGTTTTGTTAGACCGTAAATCGATGCTCCGCAGGAGGGGATACCAGATCGAAAATATTAAAGATGTGAGTCTCAAGCTATGCTTTGAGATAAAGAAGGATAAAAGCGATCGACAATTATTAGTCTGAGATGATATGACTGATGATTATCGACCGCCTGAAGACTTATCTTTCTTAATTAAAGCTTAATGTCTCGACAAATGCAATACCCAGCATCAAATCTGAACGTTTATATCGATTCACTTACATCTTATTTAGCAGCGTCATTGCTATATTTTATCCTGTTTAGATCCGTTAATTCACGGATACTCGATCCGAAATTGCCGAGCAACAACTCCCTTCACAACCAAAAAATAGATACATGCCAAATCCGTCTATTGCTCGGTTGCCCTGTGCTAACTACTCACCCAGATATCTAGTCTGACAATGAAATAGAGTAGATACTTTAGCTGTACCCTCAAAAGTTGCCATATATCAAAAGATATATATCTTTCGATATATTTGTGAACTAGTGTTTAGATTTAATTGGTAAATCGAAATTTAGACGATATACTTCAGTAAATAATGTTGTATTAAAATTAGAATCATGGACAAACTCTATCGTCCACGATCGTTGCGTTGGCGAAGCCTTTGCCTCAGCAAAAGCCTACCAGAGGTAATCGTGGGAATTTTGGTTGCAGCGATCTTTTTGCTAGAACTAATCTTGCCAAAACCCTATATCCTCGGCTATGCCTACGTTATCCCGGTGCTCTATGCCGATTATCGCATCAACTCTCGATGGGGTAAATGGGTAACAGTTATAGCTGTATGCCTGACTACGTGGGACTTCTTTTATGCACAACATCTAGGCACAAGTCAGATTTTCCAGGGCAGAGTCTCCGCCAAAGATTCAATCGTACTATTCAACCTGCTCCTGGCTTCAACATCCCTAATTGTCACTCATTTACTCAGTATTCAAGTCCGTAGCTATGGCGAACTAGCTGCCAATCGTCAAGCTGAGATCGCGATTCAAGCTGGGCTAGCAGCCTTGAGAAGCGATTTTGCCTCTGTCCTAGTTCACGATCTCCAAACACCACTCATCGGTGCGGTAGAAACGATTTATGCCCTGAATCATGGTGACTTTGGAGCAGTTACTGCCGAGCAAGAACGGGCATTGGGGATTATGAGTCGCGCTCACCAAGGGAGTCTCCACCAACTCGATACTCTGCTCGAAGTCTGTCAACAAGATTATCACGGTCTGTATCTAAATTATCAGCCCAACAATCTGAAGACGATTGCAATTAATGCGATCGACACGCTAGCAGATTTGGCTCACCATCGTCAAGTTCAAATTGAATGGCTCAATGAAAGTGCCACTACTGAGATAGAATGCGATTCAGCGCGGATCGATCGAGTATTTTCCAATTTACTCCTCAATGCGATCGAGCAAGCCCCCCGACATAGCTCGATTTTGGTGCAGATGAGCGATACAGTCACTCATTACCAAGTGCGGATTATCGACAGTGGGCGGGGGATTAAATCGGAAGATTTGCCCTATATTTTTATCAAGCATTATCAAGGTTCGATCGGTCGTCGCTCAAAGGGTGCTGGATTAGGGTTATATTTAGTAAGGCAGATCGTCGAAACTCACGGTGGTACCATATGGGTAGAGCTAGGAATAGAGAAAGGTGTTGCTTTTGTATTCACTCTACCTAAAAAAGCCGACGCAGTTTGAAACTAGATTATTCTAAAGTACACTACAACACTTGTCTCGGAAAAATGTCTACAATCCGCATCCTGCTAATTGAAGACGATGAGTTATTTCGATTGGGCTTATCAACTCGGCTAGTCCGCGAACAAGATTTTAAGATTGTCGCCGAAGCAGAGGATGGCGAAACTGCGATCGAATTTGTCAGAACCAATATAGAGATCGATATCGCGATTCTCGATATCGGTTTACCCGGTATTGATGGTTTGGAAACTTGTCAAAAAATGAGGTTGGATCGTCCAGATCTACGAATTTTGGTCTTAACTGCGAGTAGTCAGTCGCAATCGATTGAAGATTTAATTGCGGCTAATGTCAATGGTTATTGTGTCAAAGGGCAGGCGGCAAATTCGATCGTCTTGGCAATTCGATCGATTATGACTGGAGCTTCTTGGTGGGATAATACCGCTAGTAACGAGATTTTTAGTGCATTTCGAGATCCAGATAGTTTGCCTGTGCTCACGCTCGAACCAGCTTTAGCAGCAGTGCTCACCAAGCGAGAGCAAGAAATATTAGCTCTGGTATCGATTGGTAAAAGTAATCAAGAAATTGCGGATGCTTTATATATTGCCACTGGTACAGTTCGCGTTCACGTTCATACAATTTTGAGCAAACTCAGCGTACGCGATCGGACTCAGGCTGCTATCTTAGCAATTAAAAGCGGTTTGATCGATCCTTTGTTACTGAAATAAGTATCGAACGCAATTTTCAGAAGTTGAGCGATCTAGAAATCGATCGAACCGACGCATTCCAGATTATTACAGCTCTACCATCATCAAAATTGGTGAAAGGCTTTAATAAGATTTTAGGTTAAACTGGGGTTCTCGCCGTAGTTCACAAACAACCAGTCTAATGGATTCAACTACAGCATCCAATTCTTCATACACCTGTTGATTTGTGAACCTTAAAAATCTAGTCTCCTTAGACTCCAAAAAAGTCTGTCGTTCGGCATCATAAGCTTGTGCCGCATCTCCAACATGACTATATCCATCAATCTCAATTGCCAGCTTCAATTCTGGCACATAAAAATCGACCACAAACGCACTAATACTATACTGGCGACGAAATTTACACTCCTCAATTTGTCTTCCTTTTAATCTATTCCAGATTAATTTCTCCGCAGGTGGCATATTATTCCGCAGCGATTGCCGTTTATCTTTTTCGGATGTTTTATTGTACAGCTCAGTCATGAGTAGTATTCGGCGATTGGTTTTATGATGTTGTAGTCCCTAGATTACCCCCCTCAGTCCCCCCTTGGAAAGGGGGGAGGTTGGAGACTAGTGGGTAAGCAGAGATCTTTCTTGCCCCCTCCCCTTGGCAAGGGGCAGGGCTGATCTATCGGGGAGAGAAAAATGATAATGGAGAAAGTTCTCGATCGAGGGTAGTACCAATGAGCCTAATACATCACCTTCAACAAGTTTCTGATTATCGGACTAAACCACATTACCCATTGTGGGTAGTGATG
>JANOPX010000374.1:0-6795 GCA_031422115.1 Chamaesiphon sp. VAR_4_metabat_408
GCGATCCCTCCGAGCAAGCCTTAAACGACAAGTTATTTGAATTGCTGCGTAGGTTGTTTACCCCTCCCCAGCCCTCCCCGTGGCAAGGGGGGGGAGCAAAGCCACCCCGTGGCCAGGGGGGGTTGGGGGGGGTCTTCTAGGGTGCATGTATTAAAAAAAACTTTTCAAACACCCTCTTAAACATAAAATTTAGTTCGATCGTATAACATGCTAGAAATTATCAAAAGTTTAATTATTACACCGTTTGTTTTTCTGATTGAATTATTATATGTTGTCGGTTATGTTGTTGTGCTGACTGCCACATTACTTCGCGACAACAAACGTAAAATATCCAAGCAATTAAAATCTCAATATGGCGATCGATTTAAGGTGGAGTCAACCAAGAAAAGATTTGGTGGTGTATTTGTGCCCATCTACGAAGGTGAGACTGTAACTCTATCTGACAAGGATGGTTCGATCTTTATTGTATTGTGGCAGGATGGGGATTTTGGAGATGTTGAAGGTTCATATCTAGAATGTCAACAGGAGATTTTACGATCGATCTAGACATTTCTCGCCGCCAAATAACTTCAGCCAACACCAGACAGCAACCCAATGAATCATTACTGATAGCCAAATCGAGCCAGTCATTGAATAGATCGATGTACAAACTATCCCCAATAAACCAGCCAAAGTCAAGAATCGCCAATCCATAAATGTCGGCTTACCTTGGGGATATAGTGTGAGGGCATTGAGCGGATGATACATAATAAATAAAAATAGGGATATTATCGACCATAGCCAGGTATCTGTAGATGTAACTGTCTCGATCGGATGTGGAATCAACAACACTCGAAATAATATCTCTTCAACTAAAGCAGGCAGTAGAAATAGATGTCCTAGCGATAATAAATTCTGCCACTTCGATTTATCCAACCGATAATCGATGGTCAAAAATCCCGACCAAACCCCAAATACACAAGCAATTATTCCATAACCAATTAACAATCCCAATCCCCACAACCAGCCGCTTATAGTTGGTAATGTGCTAATTCCCGCCCACAATCTCAGGACTATTGTCGAGACTATTGGTATTTGTCCGAATAAAATTGTTGGTGCGAGGGGATATATATCTGGATTCCATCCACCTACCTGAAAAGTATTTAAAAACCAAATTCCCGCGCCGTGAGAGCTGAAAATCTTGCCAATCCCATCTTGAGCACCTCGTGGTAACATGGTGCGCCAACTCATCAATCCAGTTAAGGGATTACTACTAGTGGTAAATTCCCCCGCTCCATCAATTCCGGCTAATGTGGCTGCATTTTTTTGCCAATCTGAGCGAATCACTCCCAAAGGTGCGAGGCTAGCTTTTAACTCTGCGCCTAATGCTTTGAGCTGCTCGAATCTTCGGGTTTGGGGATGCTGGGGATGAGCCGCTAGCCAAGCTTGAATCTGGGGAGAGCGAGATCGATTCTCCAAAGGAGAGGCTCCGCCAACGGTCAACTGTGCGATGGTAATATATAATGCTTGATTGGCATCTTGCACGCAGGATGTCGCTGGAGTGACGCTAGCACTTCCCGTACCATCTCCAGTGCGATAACGCGCTGCAAAAATATGTAATTGTTGCTGCAATTCTGTCAGCGGAGAAAGCTTTATCCCACCAAAATCATAATCTTCAGTCACTGGTGGATAAATAATCAACATATCTGCAACTGGGCGAGTCGCCAACCAGCCACGCTGGAGATTTCCCATATAAGTCGCCCAATCTTGTTTTCCCGCTACAATTCCATCGGGGTTATGGGTATATATTTGGTTATACTCGATCGACCATTGCAATTCATGGGTAAATTCATCCTCAATTACCGTCGCCATCCCATAAGCAAAATGTCCGGTAACAGTTTCCCACACTCCTGGAATATCTCCATTTTTACCACCAATTCCACCGAAGGAATGGATGACGAGTCCTTTGGTACCTAATTTTAGATGAGATCGATCTAAGACAACTTTAGAGATTTTACCTTTATTTGCTGCTGTATCCTGCCAATGCTGTCGATTGCCAAAGGCAGACCAACGGTCAACGAAATAATCTAACTTACCATTCCCATCGATTATCTCTCGTTCTGGTGAAAGTGTAAATAGCGATCGAGGTGCAATCGCCTCAACTGTAAATAATCCTTGCGGATCCTTATCTCCATAAATATACCAGCCCTGGGTCCCTGCTGGCGACAGGGCTAAATCGCGAATCGTACTCGGAAATATCCCCGACTTATTAGCGGCGACTTGGGGGATCCGAATCGTCTCAATTTGCCCATCAAAGCCATGGGAAGCCGAATTATAATGTCTGACTCGAATATACTCACTCGGACAGGGTAGAGCACCAGCACAAGCCATTGGGAGCGATTCCGTGCGAGTAGGATCCGTACCGAAAATCTGCACCAACCCGCGCAACTTACCAGTAACTTGGATTGGCTCGCGATCGATCGTCAAATCCTCACTACCCACCAACTCCACCCCAGCCAATTTTACCCATACATCGTCGATCGGTCGAGCACCAGCCAAAGATTGCAGCGCACCAACCCGACTCCTCCCATCCAACCGTTGAGGATGAATATTCCCACCCCCCTGACTAGCAATCGTCTGAGATGTAAATTTAACATCAGTAATTACCGATCGAATTACCGACTTCGGACTCCAACTTAGCCTTAAAATCTTACCAACCAATTGCCGTTGTGCGCTCGGAGCTTGCCCAATCTCAACCCATACCCAACCCTCGTTTCCCGACTTCGCAATCTCCATCTGACTAGGCAAAATCAACCGCCCCATCCACTCACCATTCCCCCGATAATTCCCCCCAACAACCTTCACTTCCGACACCCCAACAGGTGCCGAAAAAGCGATCGTCGAATAATGAAAAAGCCACCCCAAACAAATCCCAATCCCCCATAACCACCCTAATTGCCAACCCCTTAACCTCATCAAACCTCTTCCTCAGTGAACCTCCGTGAATCCTCCGTGCTCCTCCGTGTTTAATAAACACCATAACTAAGCACCAACAGCCTAATCAAAAACAACAGTCTTATTCCCATAAACCAACACCCGATTGTGTAAATGATGACGAACAGCGCGAGCCAAAACCACCCGCTCCAAATCCTTCCCCTTGCGAATCAAATCCTCCACATCATCCCGATGAGTCACCCGCACCACATCTTGCTCGATAATCGGCCCAGCATCCAACTCCGAAGTCACATAATGACCCGTCGCACCGATAATCTTCACCCCGCGATCGTAAGCCTTGTGATATGGATTTGCACCAACAAAAGCAGGTAAAAAAGAATGATGAATATTGATGATATTGTGACCAGGAAACCTGTCGATAAACTCAGGACTAATAATCTGCATATACTTTGCCAGAATTACTAGATCGATTTTATACTCACTGAGCAGCTCCAATTGTCGCTCTTGCTGCTCTAGTTTATTCTCCTTCGTAATTGGCAGATAATGATAATCAATCCCAAATTGTTTGGCGATCGGTTCTAGATCGGGATGATTGCTAATAATCAATGGAATCTCCGCCAAAAACTCCTTCGCCTGCTGTCGCCAAATCAGATCTAGCAAACAGTGATTTTGACGACTGACCCAAATTGCCATGCGCGGAATAGTATCCGAAAAATGAATCTCATAAGTTCCACCCAAAGGCTGAGAAATAGCATCAAAAGCTGGAGCAATCAGTTCTCGTGGTAAATTAAATCCTTCAATCTGCCATTCGATGCGAGTGAGAAATAGACCTGCATTAAAGTCAGTATGGTGATCGGCATGAATGATATTTCCCCCATTAGAGTAAATGAAATTGGCAATCTTGGCGACTAAGCCACGTCGATCGGGACAAGAAAATAAGAGCGTAGCTGTTGGCTTTATCATGAGTATGATTGAGAGATCGGGGAAACTTTGAGCAGGTCGATCGGTTACTAATAACTTGGGTATAGTCTTTGCATAACTACCATTGCTTAATAAATGGTATTTGTATAGACATTCTATTAGTTAACTATAGTCATCAGTTCTAATGAACTACTGAAATCAAATTGTCTGCGCTAAATTAAGGATCGATTCGGACTATACACCGATATTTTTTATCATCCTGCCAAAATAACTGATATAATCATATCGTGATAGTTATTGCCATACTTGCTAGCTTCAGCCCTAGTTTAGATGTAAAATATCGATCGATATCCCTAGTTTGGTCATTTCGGGTGTGAGTGTTCGATCGAAATGTTAAGTGCAGCCCCTTTATCGATGATTCAGTCTATACAAAATACAATTGCGGCTTTAATCGCACACTACGGTTTGGAACTTGAGGATAGCCAAGTCGATGATGTGGTTCGACCATGGTTAGAAAGATACGAACCCACCTGGGTGATCAAAGCAGTTGTAGAATCTTTGTATAGGGGTAGGTATAAGGTCACTTCAGTCGATCGAATTCTGCAAGATTGGGCACGTATCGGGCAACCTCGGTACTGGTTTTCGGCTGAATACGAACGGGGGATATTAGAAAAGCTCCCACAAATTGTCGCAATGGGTTTCCCAGGGACGCTCTCGTCCATCGATCGATCGAGCCGTCAAAATTTGGGCATGTCTCCGCCAATATTCATCAGTGCAGACGATCCCAGCTCCTCCACACCAACCGCAGATGAAGATAGTTCTTCTGGTTTCCTGCTGGAGACAAACGTCAAATCGCCCCCCACGCACCCAGAAAATATCGATCCATCAAACCTTCCCTCAGGAAACTTACATTCAGCTTCACAGCTCCTGAATACGCTAACAGCAATTATCGATCCAAATCGACAAAATTTCGACCCCAATCCGATTTCCTATGAGGATCGAGCCGATACTCCCGCCTAGCGTTTTCGCAGTACTTGGAGCAACTTTTCAAAGTGGGCAGGAATTGGGGCGATGACGCTCACCAGTTCGCCAGTTTCGGGATGAATTAGCTCTAGCCGTCTGGCGTGAAGGGCTTGCCCTGGCAGGTTTACACCCACAGAGCGTCCCGTACCATAGACAGCATCGCCGACGATCGGATAGCCCATTTGGGTACTATGGACGCGGATTTGGTGAGTACGTCCGGTTTCTAGCCGAAACCCGAGCAGGCTAAACCCCTTAAATCGCTCTTCGATGTGCCAATGAGTGACGGCAGATCTACCACCTCGATCGACCGCAATAATCGCATTTTTCTGTCGATCGATCGGATGACGACCGATGGGTAGATCGATCGTCCCCTCATCGACCTTTGGTGCCCCGTACACCACCCCTAAATACTCTCTCTTGGCTGTTCTGACCTGCAACTGCTGTTGGAGGTGCTGATGGGCAAAATCGGTCTTTGCCACAACCATCGCGCCTGTGGTATCCTTGTCCAAACGATGAACGATGCCGGGACGTTGGATGCCGCCAATATTCGAGAGCGGGCAGTGGGCGAGTAAAGCATGAACGAGAGTACCCGTACTATGTCCCGCCGATGGATGTACCACCATTCCCGCAGGTTTATTGACGATGAGTAATTGCTCGTCTTCATAGAGAATGTCGAGAGGAATTGATTCGGGGACTAGATCGAGTGATTCGGGTAACGGTATGGATACACACACTCGATCGCCAAGCTTTAATTTATACTGCTTATTAGTGCAAGTCTGCAAATCGACTAGAACATGCCCCTGAAGAATCAATTTTTGCCAGCGCGAGCGCGAAAAATCTGGGAGCTGAGATACCAACCACACATCCAGTCGTAAATCCGCACCAACTAATCCTTCAACTATTAATTCTATCGGCTGTTGGCGATCTAATAAATTGTCCACATTCCTACCCACTGCACTGAAAAATTGATGAAAACCAAGTTCCGCCGCCAACGTACTGTACGGATTGAAAATCGCGACGGTAGATTTATCATCCACGGTTCGGGTCAATGGTATCACTATTGGCGCGACCCTTACCATTTACTGTTGACAATTCCCTGGATTGGATTTTTTGGGATTGTGTCAGGGATTTATCTAACGATTAACACGCTGTTTGCATTGGCTTATATGGCTGGGGGAGATTGTCTTGAGGGTGCGAAAGCGGGTTCTTTTATTGATGCCTTCTTTTTTAGCGTTCAAACTCTCGGATCGATCGGTTATGGAGCGATTCACCCTAAGACATTTTACGCCAATTCGGTGGTAACTGTCGAAGCTCTGACTAGTCTATTGTTGATTGCGGTGGTAACGGGTTTATCATTTGCCAGATTTTCTCGACCGATCGCTAAGGTATTATTTAGTGATGTTGCCGTCATTACCAATTACGATCGTCAACCGACGTTGATGTTTCGGATTGCCAACGAACGTCACAATTTTATCCTCGAAGCTACCGCTCAAGCTTATCTGCTCATCGATGAGCTGACACTTGAGGGTCAATTTATGCGGCGAATTCACGAACTCAAATTACCGCTCCATCGTACTCCCAGTCTAACTCTCACCTGGACGATCCTCCATCCGATCGATGTCCATAGTCCGCTCTATGGTCTCACGGACGAGGACTTGCAACGACTCCACGCTCAAATTAGCATCTTAATTGGGGGTGTGGATGAAACCGTCGCCTATACCATCACCGCTCGACATATCTATACCAGTGGCGAAATTATTTTCGGACATCGATTTGCAGATATCATCCATCATTCACCCAATGGCGATCGCTACTTTGATTATAGCCGCTTTCATGATGTCACTCCAGTTGTTGGGGCTTTGGGGAGTGGGGGAGTGGGGGATGGGGGGACGGGGGGACGGGGGGACGGGGTGACGG
>JANOPX010000375.1:0-1509 GCA_031422115.1 Chamaesiphon sp. VAR_4_metabat_408
CTAACAGATTCGGCTCGGCACAATTGCGGGAAGATTCTAGAAGGTTGGAGTGGTATTTGTTGAGGTTAGTAATAGAAATAAAGGTAGGCAGCTCCTACTATTAGCCAATTTAGCAACAATACGACTGGAATATTGTGTGACAAGCGAACATTTTACTGAGATAGCTGACTTGGATCGGTCGCAATAGTTGGCATTCCTCAGTATTTACGCTGATTACGCTCGTATTAGTTGAAATCTAAGTGGATAATAGAATTCACTAAAATGACGAATTTATGGCTCAATCAACGAGAAGAAAAATCGGCATAGATTTTGGAGAAAGTGATGGGCAACTGAAGAGTATCCATGCCTATTTAGCTAAATCTCCTTCATCACGAGAGACTATTGCTGACGCTTTGATTGCTTGCCTTTTACCCGCAGCGATGTTTCCTCAAGGAGAGGTATCGGAGAAGGAATTATGGACGATTGGGTATCAGTCGATCGATCGATTAATCGCTCAGATTAATTCCATCGTCGATCTTTATAGTCTTGAGGGTATCCCGTTGCCAGTTGATGGTTTAGCCAGGAGAGTTTCTTTTCTGGGACAGCCTTCTACTCCCCCTTCGATTCAACAGCTTCGGAGCATAGATGCGGATTCAAATTCAGATGATGAGGATACAGATGAAGATGAGGAATTTGAATTAATCAAACCTCAATCGTCTGCAAATTTTTCCTTGTTGATGGCAAAGTAGGTATCGAGCGATTTTCACTGGGTAAATATGGCTAAAAATAAACTTATGTCAGTTGTCATCGATCTTGGGGCTAGTTTGACCAAGATCATTGGCATCTGTGACGGGGTGATGATTTCTGTAGTCATGTCCCCAGAAGTAATCGAGATCGATCGTTCGACTTTGAATGGGCAGTTAAATAGTTACGGTAAAGGCGCAAAGTCTCCCAGAGCCACAGTCGAATATTGTTTTGTTGGGGTCAACGATCGTTACTATGCTGTTGGCGATTTGGCACAGCGGTTTGGAGCCTTTCAACGGTTCAAGCCACTCAAGATCGATGCTGCTGTGTACAAAATCTTGGCAGGGATATCGATTCTTGCCCATCGCTTTGAGTTAGGGCAAAAATACAATTTATCGATTGGGTGTTTGTTACCACCTGGGGAGTTGGCGGATTGTCGGTTGTTGGAACAGCAACTGATCTCATTTCTGCCTAACTTTGATTCTCCACTGGGGATGATGAATGTCAAGCTGGTGGGGTCTTGCTTTCACCCAGAAGGTGCCGGAATTCTCGAACTGTATCAAAATCGCCAATCTGCCAATCCCCAATCTAAAGTTGGCGTATTTATGGCAGGTCATCGGAACTTAACTTGTTACGTTACCAAGAATGGAGTAGTTAGTGATTTTGCTAGTTGTGACCTGGGCTTTCATAATTGGGTCAAGGAAGTCGTCAAAAGAACCTCTGGATACAAGTTAGAGGATTTGAGTGTAGCAATCGCTAAATATTGGTTGAAGGAGGATAAGGCTG
>JANOPX010000376.1:0-18742 GCA_031422115.1 Chamaesiphon sp. VAR_4_metabat_408
AAAAAATTTTTTTTATTTTCTTATATATATTTTATTTTTTTTTATTATTTTTTTTTTTCTTATTCATTTTTTGGGGGTGTGGTTTTGTGTGGGGGGGCGTGGGGCCCCGGGGGTGGGTAGAGTGCTGTACCACCGTAGTTAAGAGTGTGCTGTACCACGGTAGTGGGATTGTTGAAGAATAATCAATCCTACGTCCCTACTACCCTACTACCCTCCTACCCTACTACCCTACTACCCTCCCACCCTCCCACCCTCCCACCCTCCTACCCTCCCACCCCTCATGTAGTGCTAGTCACAAATCTTATTAGAAATTCTCAGGAAATTATCTTAAGCTATCCATCTAGTGAGTATTATATTCAAAAGTTTTTAAAAATGAGTTGTAATTTAGCTACTAAACTCCGCGAAGGTACGAAAAAATCCCACAGTATGGCTGAGGGTACGGGTTTCATTGCTTGCTTCCTCAAAGGTACCGTAGAGAAAAACTCCTACCGTAAACTGGTGACGAATCTCTACTTCGTCTACTCAGCGATGGAAGAGGAAATGCACAACCACGCTCACCATCCTCTGTTGTCGAAGGTATTTTTCCCAGAACTCGATCGCAAAGCCGCCATCGAAGAAGATTTGGCTTTTTATTATGGGACTGACTGGAAGTCACAAGTCGCTCCATCTGAGGCTACAAAGGGCTATATCGCCCGCATTCATCAAGTTGCAGCCCAAGACCCCGCGCTGATGGTAGCACACCTTTATACCCGTTATTTGGGCGATCTCTCTGGCGGTCAAATTCTCAAGAAAATTGCTCAGAATGCGATGAACCTCACCGATGGGCAAGGTACCGCATTTTATGAATTCGCCCAAATCCCTGACGAAAAGGCATTCAAAACCATGTATCGTCAAGCGATGGACGATCTAGATATCGATGAAACTACCGCCGATCGCATTGTAGATGAAGCTAATGCGGCTTTTACCATGAACATGGTAATGTTCAAAGAATTGGAAGGTAATCTAGTTAAAGCGATCGGCATTCAATTATTTAACATGCTCACTCGCAAACGCAATCGCAGCAATGAGCCTGAATTGGCTACTGAAGGATAGGGGAGTGGGAGAGTGGGGGACTGGGGGACTGGGAGACTGGGAGAGGGGGAAAAGTTACCCTACTACCCTCCCACCCTCCTACCCTCCCACCCTCCTACCCCTCCACCCCAATCCGAAACTCGCTCCATCGCCGACAGATTTGTTGATAACAGTCTGGCGGCGTTGTTTTTAGACGTTGACACCAGCCGATATCGAGATGGGTGGTAGATTCGAGGGCGAATACGAGTTCGGTATCTGGTTGATAATTGGCGACAGCGGAGGCGATAGACTCGATCGAGGGAACGAGCCATTCTTGGAGATAGAGCGACAATTGTGGCTGGGGGATATAGCGAAAATTGAGATTTGGCTCGTCTCCTCCAGACACGTCAGAATCGTCGAGGATGTCGATATCGCTGCTAATGACTACCAAGCCTCGATCGCGATTTAGATAGCCTTCCCAAGCGTGATAGCCTATCCACAGGAAATTATTACCAAACAGATCGGTACGGCGAGAACGATTATAGTGCCGCATGGGTAGCTGTAGGAATAGTGAGTGGGGGAATTTTGGCGAGGATGCCTTGTTTTAGTGGTGCGGGACGTTCCGACCAGGGTAACGCACCTGTGGGATGCTGATAGTAGCTAGCCGCACAGTCGAGAATATTGCTCAGGGGAATCTCAGCATTTCCGACCGGAATATCGCCAAATAGATAGGTATGCTTCCCAGCACCCGCAAAAGAAATCGCACAGGAGCGACTACAAGCACTCATACAGCCGACGGGTTCGATCGGAAATTCTGCGGCTAGCTCCCATGTTTCATGGAGAGCTTGCAACTCTTGGAGTAGCTTTTCGCCCTCACTGGTACCAATCCGACGACCATCTTCATAACTGCTACCGCAAGTGGTACAAACAAATAAACAATGCTGTGGGTTCACCTAATACCTCGTAGGTTAATTTACCGATATCTGCCGTCTGGCGGGCGTTCTGACTTTAGCGATATATATCTACATCGCTCACAGTTGCGGGACAGTGTTGGATTTGCACCAAGCTTTCCCCATTACTTCGAGTGGCTATTCCTCACTCAAACCAGATGGAAATCTCATTATACATAGTTGGGAGTTTGTTTGGTGCATTCCTGGTTCGTTCCCGCGTTGGCGTAGCCTCTGCCTGTGCCTACGGCAGGCTGTCGCCAACGCAGAAGCCTCTCCTTGGAGAATCGCTCCAATCGATCGGTGTCAAGCAGCTAATCGGCTGGTTTTCACCGAAACTTTACCGATGCTGGCGATCTCAAACATCGGAACTACCTTCGCAAGTTTGTATCGATCGAATATGTTCGATACCCGATCGATATTTGGATATATTAGCTTCAATCTGCATCTGGATCGATACCTAATGCGAGAAGTTTGGCGGCTAATTTGTTCGATCGCTGGCGTTCTCGATCGACTTCCATCTGAGCCTGCATAACTGCTATTTGAGCTTGTGTAATCTCTATTTGTCCTTGTTTGATTTGTTCGGCTGGAGTAGGGTAACGTTCACCATCTTCATTGTACCAATACAACCAATCTCTGGTTAAACCAGAATAATCGCCCCGCTCATAACCGATGCCCAAACCAACTTCTGGCATCCACAAGGGATTGCTATCTTGCAATTGATATCGATTATTTACTAGTTGATAAATTTCTAGTTTTGGTTTGCGTTTTCGCTTGGAATTATAGATCGCATAATATAAAACACCCATCTTGGCATATAGATCGAGCTTACTCGTATACTCTTTTCCAGGAGTAATAGAAACTACTTCTAGGACAAAACTGGGCACAGATTGCTCATCCCAGAGGACGTAACAAGGCCGTAATTCTTCATCATAAACTCTATCTACACCCAAACTAATGAAAGCATCAGGGACGATAGCAGGCTCTTCTGGATCGTAATAGATCGCCATATCGATGCCACAAAACCAGTCTAGTCTATCGGCCCACAAAATCATTAAAATTGATTTCAGTAGTCCAGGTATGAGTTCTTGAAGTTCGTTATCCACAGGAGTATCATCGGAGCAAGGTAATTCGTCTGCGGTGGGTAGGTATCTGGTTAGTTCGGATTGGAACATGGCTACTGTACCGAAGGATATATAAATATTTTACCAATGATTCTGTCGATTCTCTCTCAATACAGTTTTTGTTAACAGTTATCTGACGGTTAAACCGCAGCCATACAACCAAAGTCCGCCTAAAGCTGTACTAATAGTAAAGTAGATTATCAGCTTAACGGTTCCCTGCTTTGCCTGCGCCTTGCGCTTACCGTATTGGATTCTCTCTTATGAGAGACTATTGCTAGGGCAAAGGCTCTGCTACCGCCAACGACACTCGCCTTAATCGATCGATATTGCTGGTAACTTAGAATATAATAAAGAAGAGTAGAAGAATGACTACTACTATTAATCGCAGTAACTATATCGATCTCTTAAATGAGGTACAACTCATACCCAAAGTAATTGAAACTGAAGTTGAATACGATCTATTCTTAGCAGTTACTGAGAGTTTACTGTCCAAACGACAGAGCCGAACACCAGAAGAAACGGCATTATTTATGTTACTGGTAAAACTAATTAAAGACTACGAGGAAGAACACTATTCCTTGCAAGCCTCAACGCAAATTGCACTTCATAAATTTCTCCAGCATATGATGGAAGCTAGAGACATGGAAGTAGCTGACTTAATGGGATTGCTTAATATCTCCAAAGAGTTGGCTGTATCGATTTTTGATGGCGATCGATCGCTCGATCTCGCTCAATCTCAATATCTAGGCAATTATTTTAACGTGTCTTCTAGTAACTTTCACGCTCTTAGACCCAGATCGAATTAATATGAAGTTTAATCTCACCGCGCTATAAAATGCTCAACACGCAGCCTAGTAATAATAGTACCTTGTTCTTAACTAAGCGCGATCGTGATATAATTGAGGTGTCAAAAGCTATTCACCATGAACAGTTGAAATGAAAACAGTTCAAACAACGATCGTTGACTTAACAGCAAAACAGCAGATCGATCTGCTGGTCGAACAACATGGCATCACATATCATCAAACTGAGTTGGATGAGTTAGCAGATACATATTCAAGACTTTCTGATAATGAGGTCGAATTAGATGAGACTGAGTTGCTATTGCTCGAACTAGATCGGTCAGGAATTCTCACTGGTAAAGATAACGACTTTCTACACCTTCAATACTTGCGTGAGCGCAAACAATGACCTTCGATCCTTTTAGAGACTTTGATGAACGAGGCTACCTGCGGAATTTATATGGTAGTAAAGACATTATCGATTGGAAACAAACAGATAAGACAGATTATCTAACTGCACTCACAATAGAACTTAATACTCCAGGCAACGGACATCTAGATCTGTATCTCAAACCTTTTATCCGAAATGCAATCGATCGTCAGCGATCGACCTCAGCACTAAAGTCATTAAAAGGTCTAGGATCGATGACTGCACATATAAATAAACCTAAAAAGGGTTTGGGCTGAATTTAGTCTGTGAGCATTGCCAACCCTACTGGATAGCTGGCAATGCAGATCGTCCATTTCTCGATTTTTATTAGGATTACTCAAGAGCAAATGTTAGTATATTTTAAGGAAAATCTCTAAATTACTATTTGCCGATACAAAAGCGACTGAAAATCCGATCGAGTACGGATTCGGTCACATCTTCTCCAGTCACTTCGCCGAGAGCTTGAATTGCATCGCGTAAGTCGATCGTCCAGAAGTCGAAAGGATGTCCAGATTGAATGGTAATTAAGACTTGTTGGAGAGATGTTTGGGCGCGAATTAGGGCGGCGGCTTGACGTTGATTGATGGCGATATCGATATCGGCGGCGTGAAGTTTACCGCCAGATATTGTGTTGAGAATAGCTGATTCTAATCGATCGATACCCAGATCGATCGCCGCCGCAGTTTCCACGACGATCGAAATTCCTGGGGGTAAATTTAGGGGAGGGATTGATTCGACTAGATCGATTTTATTGACGACCAAAATTATCGATCGGTCGCTAATTTGAGCATATATTTCTGATTCGGCATCCGTCCAACCGATTTGAGCGTCGATCGTCAGTAAGATGAGATCGGCCGATCGAGCCGCCGCCCGCGATCGTGCTACTCCAATCTGTTCTACCACATCATTTGTATCGCGAATTCCGGCTGTATCTAATACCTGGACTGGAATTCCCCCGACGACCAATTGGGACTCTACCACGTCTCGCGTAGTACCAGGCAGAGGAGTGACGATCGCTCGATCGCTCTTGCTCCAAGCATTGAGTAAACTAGACTTGCCCACATTCGGCTGTCCGAGGATCGCCACCTTCAAACCGCTTCGCAATAGCTCCCCGCGATCGGCTGTCGCCACAATCTGCCCTATTTCCGCCGTCAACGCCACCAATTTTCCTTTGACCTCATATTGGTTCAAAGGCGGTAAATCTTCCTCAAAATCGATTCTAGCCTCAATCTCGGCGAGTAAATCCAAGGCTTGAGCGCGGAGTTGACCGATCGGTTGGCGTAGTTTGCCTTGTAATCCGGCGATCGCAGTCTGGGCGGCGGTGGGGGAAAGCGAGCCAACTAAATCGCTGATACTTTCCGCCTGGGTGAGATCGATGCGTCCATTGAGAAATGCGCGAAGGGTAAACTCCCCCGCCTCGGCTAGTTTTGCCCCTTGCTCGATACACAATTGGAGGATTTGTTGGACGAGGATGATGCCGCCGTGAGAGTGGATTTCGACGACATCTTCGCGGGTATACGATCGAGGTGCTGCCATGATGAGTAATAATGCTTCATCGATCGTCACTCTACTCTGGGGATGTCGCACATATCCATATAGGATTCGATGGCTTTCCCAGACTTGCTTTCCAGGGGTATGAAAAATCTGATGCGCGATCGATATTGCCTCGTCCCCAGATAGCCGCACGATGCCTACACTGCCCTGTTGGGGGACAACAGCCGTGGCGATCGCTACAATAGTACCAGTTTGCATAGTGTCGATCGAAAATAGGGCTTGAGAAATTAATGATTACCCACTATCCTAACTACAATCGCCTAAAGTATTATTTAGATCCGATCGTTTACAAGGTGATAGTATGGGACACTGGGAATTTTTAATTCAGCGTGAAGGGGATAAAGGCTGGCGACCGATTAAAACAGGTGGTCTTCAATTGATGGAGGGTAGATATCGAATCGTCGCAAATAGTAGCCTGAATGATACCCAAATCCAGACTCAGATTACCCATCAAGTTATAGGTGATGAACTAGAGAGAAGATCTCAACCTCGCAGTCATGTCAGCAATTCGAGGGGATTGGTAATGGTGATCCCTTTTACCGATTTGCGATCGGGACTTTGGCAGTTTATATGTAGTGGTACGGATCTTAGGACACCTTGGCAGCAAGTTCTACAGCTCAAAGTTTTACCTCATAGCGAAACTATTACCCCAGTTACCCCGACAATAGTATCTGTTTCAACTTCTTCAAATAGATCTCAGCAAAAGACACCTACAGAGCCATCTTATACCAGCGAAGAAGGCACATTAGAACGGCTCTTGGAGCAAATCGAATGGGAATTGTCTCAGTCACTCGAACCATCACTCGCGGATATTGCCCCTCAAGTACTTGAGTTTAAACCGTTAACCCATACACCCTCAAAACTCATCAATTTGGATCGATCGACATTTGCCGAAATGACTCCAGGCGACAGGTTGACGATCGATGGTACTTGTAACTTACAATTGGTGAACGAACAGCTCATCCAAGACGGCATCGTCAGCAAACTATCAATCTGTCTGCGCCACTCCCAAACAGCGAAAATAGTGGCAAATATCGAAGCAAAAATACCTCCATATCTAGCTAGATTTGCTTTTCACTGCGAACTAAAATTACCGATCGGATCGACGACAAATTTACTCGTCGGCGAAGTAAGTCTCCACGATTTGGTGCATAATCCAGTTGGATCCTGCGGTTTTACTGTCACACTGAATGTCGATCCTCTGCCCGAATTCGATCTCTCATTTCTCAACCTATTAGAAGAAGATTTGCTCAACCCCAAACCTAGAGCCAGAGCAACAGAGCAAGCAGATCTAGAGAGAATTGAAGGGAGCATCCCATATCCTAGCGTACCGATCGCTTACAGAAGAGAATCCTTATTTGCCAAATACCCAGAAATCCAGCCAGTGCCACCACCAACGCCCTTGCATGGAATTGAGCCACCATATCCCAAACCCGATCGAGCTGGATCGATCGAGCTAGAATTTGAAGATCGGTACGCTCGTAATTGCGACACATTGGAAGTCGTCAGTGAGGACTAGTAAAAGCATAGATCTTTGGGCACCCACCAGGGGCACCCCTACACAATTAACCTGTAGCAGAGTGGATTAGTTGTCAGTGGAGAATATTTAAAACTCTAGAATTTAGTCTTCAACCGCCCTGCGACTAAAGTGCGGGCTACCAGCAAAAGTCCACTTAAGTGGACTTCCTCACGCTAGCCCGCACTTTAGTCACGGGTGGGTAAAGACTAAGTACTAAGGTTATGGATTGTATTTCCTCACAATTAACCTGTAGGGGTGCCCTTTGTGGGTACCCAAAGATCTACGCTTAACAATACTGCTCTCGTCCTCGTGTAAGATGTCAGTATGCCGCCAACTACTAGCTATTTGTACGATCGCTTGAATGTATCTTGTTGGAGGTAAATAACTTTCGGAGTCAGTGGTGGAAGTCGATCGGCAGCATTGAAATTGAGATCGTAATTAAAATTCCGAGTGGGAATAGTGTAGTAACTATTCGCGTTACCACCAATTATATATCTACCACTAAACTCCTGTGGTGCTCCCAAACTGACGAATGAACCAGTGTAGTTGAAAGTTGTACCACCCCAGTTTTCCACCATCCGCATATAGTTGTTTAAAGCACCACTATATCTGTTCGCTCCCACAGAGGCACTACCAGTATTGTTTGTACTGCGATCGGTAAATGAGAGGAATGCGGCATTTACTGTAGTTGTGCTCGCCGCATTACCACTATTGAGATTTGAGTTACCACAATTGAGCCTCTGAGTATTCGGATCGATACAATTATTTGACAATACGGCGATGGTGTCGCCAATAATTGCGGCTGGTTGTCTAGCTGCATCGCCGCCAAAGTTATCATAGTCGCCTTGGACGTATATTGCTTGATCTGTGACTAGAGTTAAGGCACCAGGGAGATCTGTACCACCATTAAAGGCAAACCCATAGGGGCTTTGTCTCTTGCTACCAGCATTACCGAGGTATTTTCGGATATTGTCAGAGGGCACGGTGGTATCGATCGTCGTATTATTAGTGCCATTATCATCGATATCATCACTCACCGTAGCATGAAAAACTAAACCACCCTCTGTAGTGTCAGCCGATCCCAATCCGAGCTTTTGAAAACTACCAGTAGGTGCAGTAGCTTTGGCGAGAGCGCGTACAAACAGGAGACCGTCAGTATCATAAGTGGAACTGGGACTACCACTATTAAATGCTGCACTAGTTTGAGTCGTAGTTGGGGCATCATTGGTAGTGAGCGTATTATCTCGCTCGACATACAACCCATCTCGATTCCACACCGTCAAGCTAGCGATATTAGTTTGCAACATCCCCATCCACCGTAGCTCGCGAGCATCGTAGTAACTGGAGTTCCAATTATAGCTGGCAGTTATAGCAGTGTTATCACCCAGCACCTGAATTGGTGGTGCTAAGAAACAACCACCCGCACTTTCGGCAATCTGATTGAGAGTTTGATTAATAGGCATCGCCACCCCCAAACTAGTCACAATACTTCTAATATTCCCATTCGCACCAGCACTGAGTAGCGCATTGAGTTGAGTCGAAGGCACGGGTGTATTTTGAGCGGCGATAGCAACTTGGAGAGCACGTAATGTCTGACTATCGCTACTCGAAGTCGGATCGTAATTTCTAGTCATAGTCGTCTGACAAAAGCGCGCTCTTTCCTCATCTGTCGTCACTTTTACCATGACTGGTTGCTGAAGACTCCGCAATTGCCCCTCATTCAGCTTAGTACATTTGAGCGTATCTCCTTGTCGGTTGGCAGAAATATCGAATCCAGTGGTGCAAATGCCGCCAGTACCACCATTCTTAATCGCAGTAAAATTGAACGGCACATTTCCGGCGGCCCGTTTAGGCACCATTTCCAACCGGAGATCTGCTTTACCGTAATATTCACCGATCTTATTATCCTTATCCAGTTTGCGAAGAAAGCCTGGTTGAGGGATGTCGAGTCGTGTAGCACCTGCGGCTCCATCCAGAACTTTGCCTTGAAATCCGTTTATTTCTGTAGTTGTCAGAGGCGATGTGCGACTGGTGCTGTATGTAGGGAAATTCTGATAGATATTGGCAGGATTGAAAGGATCGGCTGGATCTCCAGAGATTAATACCCTAGTAGCACCTCCTCGATTATCGTTATGTGCAACAACCTGATTGTAGATTTGCCCTGCCGCAGTCACCGCGCCTAATAGTCTGGTATCTACGGGTGTTGTAAGACCACCACCCGTAGGTTGGGAGTACAAATTACTATTGGTATGTACTCTGCCACTAATATTCATTTGAGAAGTGGAAGTCATCTCCAAATCCCCCTCGTAGAAAGCAGCGAACTGAAAGAGCGGAATCACTCGACTCTTGAAAGTCATCTCCAATACTGTCGAGGCTCTGGCATCTAGATCTTGAGCTTGCTTGCTAGTCGCCAGACTATAGATGGTGTAGCGATATTCTTGAACATTCAATCCAGCATAGAGCTGCCCTGAAGGGACGACTTGAAACTGTGGTATCTTCCTAACAGTATCGGTGTAAATCGTGCGATCGCTAGCGAAAGTATAGGCAGTATACTTCACATTTCCACTAGCGTCAGTACTCGTCAGAGATTTGCCATCTGCGCCTTGACTCACTTTAAGATTACTGGCGTGATTGTAGTTGAGATCCATTTGTTGACAAACAAAATCACCAGTTCCCCACTTGGTAGTATCGCTGTCAAAACAAGTACTGATATTCCCAACTCCAGCGATCGATCCGGCGACTTGACCGGGACTGGTACCATCAGGGGTACTATAATTAACAAACTTTTGCCGCAGCTCATTAGCTCGTTTGTTCAATCCCGATTCTGCGGCATAGAAGGTACTATTTCCCTCCATATAAGCATTTGTCGAAGACTTACTGATATTGGTAATCGCCAGCGCAGCCGCCAGGAGACTAAACATCATCAAAGTCACAATTGAGGTAACAACCATTGCATAACCACTAGCTGGGGATTCTGCTCTAGCCAGATGCTGCGCTCGAAGCATGAGACAAAGCAGGCGAGGGGATGTGGATGATGTTGTCGTCATGAGTGTTAGTCTGATATTTGGGATCTGACTCTTGTCAGTGTCAAGTGTGAATCGATCGATGCAGTTATCATTCACTCTATTGTTCCCAAATCTCAGGCTAAATGTAATCCGCTAAATGTACTTGGAGTTGGGAGTTGGGAGTTGGGAGTTGGGAGAGAGGGAGAGGGGGGGAGGGGGAGACGGGGGGACTGGGGGACTGGGGGACTGGGAAATTGACACCGTTGCATCCCCTCTCATCTCTGACCCCTCATCCCTGACCCCTCATCCCTGACCCCTCAAAATTGCTGTAGAAATTTCGAGATATCTTGAGTGGTGTCGATCGACATGACATAACCTCGTTCTACTGGGGTAAAATCTTCCCAGGCGGCTTGTTGACTGGCTAGTAAGTCTGCGGTGGCATCAGCAATATCACCCATACGGTGCTGCAAGCGATCGCGCAAAACTTCCATTGGTGCGGTACAGTGGACGATCTGAATGGGGATGCTCTGAGACTGGGCTAGATCGATCGCTGCGGTGCGAAGGGCGACTCGATCGTACTTGGCATCCAAAACCACTGTAAATCCCTGTCCGGCTAATTTTGCCGCCAATTCTAATCCCCGCCCATAAGTTTTGGCTGTCATGGCGGGAGTATAGAGACTCTCATCACCCTTGCTCGACAGGGGTATCCCACCCAAATGTTTTCGCACCGCATCCGAGCGCAGATGTACGCCACCAACTCGTGCGGCGATTTGTTTGCCCAATGTACTTTTTCCCGCACCGGATAAACCAGACATCAGGATAATTTTACCCTGGTGGGATTGGGTGTACGCCCACGCTTGACGATAATAATCTCCGGCTGTCTTGAGGGCTGCGGTTTTATCCACACTCGAAATACCCGCATCGTCGAGCAGAAATGATGTGACTTTTGCCCGTACATATGCCTGACGACTCAAATACATCGGCAATACTTGCAATCCCGCCCAATCGCCAGTTTGCTCGGCATAAGTATTTAAAAACCGATTGGCGAGATCTTTTCTACCTCTAGCTTCCAAATCCATTACCGCAAAAGCGATATCGTACATCGGATCGACAAATCGAAATGGCTCATTAAATTCGATGCAGTCAAATAAGAGAATTTTGTCATGCCAGCGGCAAATATTCCGCAGGTGTAGATCGCCATGACATTCACGAATGAAGCCGCCAGAAATGCGATCGACAAATAACTGACGATGCTCGTTGAGGAATCGATCGGTATATGCTTTAGTTTCGGTAAATTGCTGTTGAGTTTGAGCTAGCCCAATATATTTTTCGGTATGGTGGTAATTATCATCGATCGATTGTCGAACTCGATCGACTTCTCCAAAACCACTAATATATTCATTTGTCTGAGCATCACCATGAAACTTCGCAACTTCCCGCCCCATCTCTTCAATATGTGCGGTAGTAATCGTCCCCATCTCAAACATATTGCTGAGTAATGCCGCTTGTGGAAACTGCACCATCTTGACAGCATACTCGACGATTTCGCCATCATCACCTAAATGATAACTATTGCCCTGCTGTGAAATAGAAACCACCTCCAAATACAACTCCTTCGCACCCCGTTGATTGAGCCGAATCTCTTCGTTGCAAAAGTGTTGACGTTTTTCTACTGTAGAGTAATCGACAAAACCAAAATTAACTGGCTTCTTGATTTTGTACACATATTCTCCAGTTAGTAAAACAGAAGAGGCATGGGTTTGCATCAGTTCGATCGGCATCGTCACCGGATGAGGATAAAATTCCGGTACTAACATCGATCGAATTAATTCGGGCAAAGTAGGGTTAGTTAACACGATCTATTTTGGATTTTGGATTTTGGATTGAAGTTGGTTTACGATCGGTTAAATTGGCGATATTACCAGAATAGAATCATCCAGATTGTTGTGAAGCTGATAAATATCTTCCTTATACTGAAGAATCAAGCTTGTTAGTACATCGCGAGTACAATTTCCAATCCTCAGCCACACTAATTTTGGTGGCGCGCCATATAGTAAACTTCGCTGGTAAAAATCAGCATCTTTGGAAATAATTATGAAGCTATTAACTTTTGCATACTCCCAAATATCCTCATCAGGAGAACCTTTTAATCCACAATTTCTGACGTGAAGACTACCAGGAAAATCTGATGATAGTATTCGAGGAAGTTTGGAAGACAGATTTTCATCAAACAGCAACTTCATAGGGAATAACAGTTAATCTTCGATCTCTATCGGCGGTAAAAGAAAAACAAGCTTGGATGTCTGCTTTAGTTAGATCGGGGAAATCATCTAAAATTTCTTCAATACTCATTCCACCACCTAAATAGTCAAAAATATCTGCAACAGCAATCCGCGTGTTAACAATACAAGGTTTACCACTACGGATACCAGGGTTGATAACAATTCGATCGTGATAGTTCATTTTCATCTGCTATTCAAATTAACCTATCTAATTGATGATACCACTTAGTTCTATATTTTTGTATGGTGGGCAATGCCCACCATTTACTTTTCAAGTATATTCCAACCTAAATACCCTTAACTTCTTTCAATAAAGATTGAAGATCTACAGTTGCCATTCGTGCACCGGGAATAGTTACTAGTTTAGCAGAAGCGATCGAACCCAAACGTCCGGCTGTTGTCCAATCCATTCCATTAGTAAGACCGTACAATACACCACCAGCATACATATCGCCAGCACCGACAGTATCGATCGCCGTAACCGGAAAAGGGGCGATTTCAATTAATGTTTGACCATCAAAGATTAGCGAACCTTTGGCACCAAGAGTGAGGGCAAAAGTTTTGGAAATAGTTTTTAAATACTCGATCGCCTTGGCTAAATCTTCCGTACCAGCTAGCTCGAATGCTTCATCCTGATTGGCGAATAAAAGATCGACACCAGAGCCAATCATCTCCAAAAGCCCTTCTCTGAAGAACTTCGCCATATTTCGATCTGATAGAGTGAGAGCGACTTTTTGACCTGCGGAAGTAGCGATTTCACTGGCTTTTATCGCCGCTTGCTTGCTACTTTCACCCGTGACTAAATAGCCCTCAATATAAGTATAGGCGGAACTAGCGATCGCATCTGGCACCAATTCCACATCAGACAAGCCAGAGGAGATGCCCAAAAAAGTATTCATGGTACGATCGGCATCGGGAGTCACAAACACCAGACATTTGCCCGTAATCCCTGCTTCAGGCGGATGAATTTTGAGGTTGGTATCCACCCCACAATCGAGCAGATCCTTGAGATAATACTCACCAGGCTCATCATTCGCCACCTTGCAGGAGTAAAACGCCTTACCCCCAAATTGACTCAGAGCGACGATTGTATTCGCGCCAGAACCCCCACAAGTACGTTTGCTAGCAGAATTGCCCAAATGAGCCAAAATTTTGTTCTGGCTGGCTTCATCCAATAGAGTCATCACACCCTTATCGATGCCCAATTCTACCAGTACTTCTGGCTCGACTTCACATTCGACATCGAGGAGCGCGTTACCCAATCCATATACATCGTAGCGTGTCATAAAAATCTAATGCGTAAATAACGTGGTCTTCTCTCGATCGATAGTACCTCACTAGGATGCCTGAAAACTCTGTTTGTGGCACGATCTCCCCTCTCCGATTTAGATACGCCAGTGGCAGTCTGAACTGTCCACCCAACTGTACAACCTCACTGCCGATCGCAAGCCTTTTCTGACGATCGTTACAATAGTATTACAAAATGTTAAGGTATGGCAGTACGAACAAAGTTGAATCAGCCGATCGCAAACTCAGTAAATTGACGCTTAAATGGAGAATGAAAACCAATAATAATATTATGCTTTGGTATACCTCTAGCTACCAATTCATTCGCAATTCCTCCCTCAGTGCCGTCATGCTGAATCCAGATCTTGCCATCATTAATATCTAAGTGAACGACACAGCCATAGATTCTCCGCTTCCGCGACCAACCCACATGAACTAGTTGATATCGATCGCGCTCCAAATCGAAGATTAATTCAGCTTCGACTTCCTCATTAGCTGCCTTAATTTGACTGTATTCAGTTAAAATATCTCGAACTATTTGTCGATAATCGTCTATTTTTGCCATCTAACTATTTCCTCCTCCTCTGGTTCATAAACAATCAACTTTACTCGATATCTCTCCACCAATCGTCGAGGTAACTCTAGCGAGAAAAAACTTCTGTCTGCATCCAAAGGGATGGCTAAATATAGAGTGCGATCGGGTTGTTCTTCTTCTAGTGCCAACTGATATTTTAAAAACTGCCCTAATGCAGTGCTAAATTCTGTCGTGGCTGAAACTCCGATAAAACTTTTGATTTCAACTGCAATTTTCTCGCCATCTCTCTCGGCACTCATCAACTGTTCTGTGGCTAAATCGATATACATATCAACCCCACCAAAACGCAAGAATAGCGGATCGTTAGTAATTATCCACTGCTCCTTTTCCAATGCGTGTCTCACCGCGTCATGAAAAACATCTTTAGCTGCCACGATCGATAACCATCAATAAATACTAGCCTACGTTTATGATAGCCTGACTCGATCGGTTTTAGACCCTCGCCGTATCTTGACATAATTAGTTAATAGACAAACCCTGAAACCGTTACTACAAGCGAAAGCCGATGATGGGAGTCGAACCCACGACCAATTAATTACGAATTAACTACTCTACCACTGAGCCACATCGGCAAAACTGGCTAAACTAAATATACCCAGACTATGATTATAAATTGACTTGTGAATAAAATGCCTGAGATTAAACCCAAACCCTCGATCGATCCCGAACTCTACCGTCGCCTCAAAGCTGAAGCCGAATCCCCTTATCGGAGCTTACGCAAGTTTGTATATCTGGCTTGTGCAGGTTCTGGTTTTATCGGTGGGGTGGTTTTCTTGGCGAAATTAGCTGCGGGGAGAGATTTGGAGACGACGATACCCAATCTCGCACTGCAATCGGGAGTGGTGGCTTTGATGCTGTGGTTGTATCAGATCGATCGCGACAAATCCTAGCGATCGACTATAAGTAGTAAGTTGCATCGATCCTGCAAATTTTACTTTCTCAGACACCATACTATGACTCCTAAAAAACGAATCGGTATTCTCACCAGCGGCGGTGATTGTGCTGGCTTAAATGCGGCTATTCGGGCTGTGGTACATCGGGCGATCGATACTTACAATTGGGAAGTCGTCGGCATTTTTGGTGCGGTGCATGGTTTGATGCAACGTCCGATTACAGCGGGGATATTGACGATTCCTTATGTAGATCGGTTGTTGGTGATGGGTGGTACTTGTTTGGGTACCACAAATCAGGGCGATCCTTTTGCGATGGTGATGGCTGATGGCTCCACCCGCGATCGATCGGCTTCGATTATTGAGGGTTATCATTCCTTGGGGTTGGATGCTCTAATTGGGATTGGGGGCGATGGTAGTTTGGCGATCTTGCGGAATATTGCCCTCCAAGGTGGCTTAAATTTCGTGGCTATCCCCAAGACTATCGACAATGATGTCGGCATCACAGAACGCTCGATTGGCTTTGATACGGCGGTAAATATTGCCACGGAAGCACTCGACAGGCTGCACTTTACCGCAGCGAGTCATTCGCGGGTGATGATTTTGGAAGTGATGGGGCGAGATGCTGGGCATATTGCCATTAGTGCGGGCATTGCTGGCGGCGCGGATGTGATTTTGATTCCCGAAATTCCCTATACTTTGGGCAATATCTGCGAGCGGTTGTCTAGTCGTCAAGCTCAGGGCAAAAATTATTCGCTCATTATTGTTTCGGAAGCTGTCAAAACTGAAGGCGGCGAATCAGTAGAAGCAGAGGCTAATCGCTATGGTGGGATTGGTAACTATTTGGCGGCAAAGATTGGCTCTATATGCGGTGCAGAGACTCGCGTAACTGCTTTGGGACATACTCAACGTGGGGGGATGCCTTCACCGCTCGATCGATTAGTTGCGTCGGCTTTTGGGGTCGCTGCGGTGGATCTGATTGCGGCGGAGAAGTTCGATCGCATGGTAGCATGGCAATGTCGGGAGGTAATTGACGTACCGATCGCCGAAGCTATTGCTCAATACTGCGCTGTAGATCCTCAAAGTACCCTCGTCAAAACCGCTAGAGGTTTGGGCATCTATTTGGGTGATTGAAATCAGAGCATGAACTTAACGAAGATGAAGTATGAAATGACGATCGCGTGGTCTAAGGAAGATGATTGTTATTTAGTTGGTTTCCCAGAATTTCCTGGTCAAAAATGGCGGACTCATGGCGATACTTATGAGACGGCGGTGAGTAATGATGTTGAGGCTCTAGAATCTTTAATGCTTGCTTATGAAGCCAGTGGAGAGTCTTTACCCGAACCAAAAACTATTGCTGTATGACTGAATGTCGATCGACCATTACCGCCAGAACCCCGACTTTTTGAAAAAAGTCGGGGTTCTTTCCCACTAACTATACCTGTGCCATCAATGCGTTTAACAGGGCTGTCTGTCTGCTTGCCTTTGCCAGATTCGACCTGTGTAGCGTACCGGAGGTAATCGATCCCTCCAATCTATCGCGCATCCCCATCAATCGATAGATTTTTTTATAGATCGTTATTTAGCCAATCAAATAGATCTTCTAAGCGATCGAAGTCTAATAAAGCATCACCTAATAACTCTATCTTTGCTAAGGCAAGAGAATTAATTTGTGCGATCGTCTCAGGACTTAGTTTTCCTAACTTACGATTTAACTGCCGAATAATTAACAATCTAATAAAAACAATTACATATACTCCTGAAGATCTTCTAGTGGCGCATCAAAGTCATCGGACATCTGGAACATGCCTTGCATGGTGCCTGCTTGACGGCGTTTTGGTGTTGGTGTCGTTGGATTGGTTTGAGTATAGTTTGCTGCGAGAAATTCGGCATAGTGGAGTACTTCCTGTTGCAGTTTGTCAGGAAGCTTTTCGAGGCTGGCAATTAGGGTGGGAGATAGCATTTTAAGAATACTTTGAGTACTAAAATCAGTAGCGATCTGTTACATCCATTTTACCATTTCAACGGGTGACGACTAGCTCCGCACCAAACCCGCCCGTAGATAAATCACGGGCTAGTAGCAAAAGTCCACTGAAGTGGACTGAAATAGAGATCTCAGTCCACTTCAGTGGACTTGATTCGAGTAGCCCGCAATTTATTCGCGGGTGGTGTTCGTGCAGCGCAAACCCTCTAAACCTGTGACATCAATGCGTTCAACAAATCTGTCTGTTTACCTTTAGCAGATTCGATCGATCCCTCCAATCGATCGCACATCCCCATCAATCGATCGATCTTATCCACTATTCGCCCCTGTTCTGCAAGAGGTGGGAGGGGAATCAGTGTTTCTTTAATTTTGCCCACATTTAAGTTCGGTTGAGCACCACCTCTTGCAATAGCAGCGATATCATCTAAGCAGCACCAAGTCCAGTTTTTTGGGATTTCAAATAAAGTCGGATCTGTCTTGTTAATTGAACTAGATTCTAATGATTTGAACTTACCCTCTACTACTAACTTATTTTTCGCTATCTGAATTACTTCTAATAGTTCGCTAGCTGGCTCATCATTAGGATCTTGAGGTACTAACTTCCCCTGATCGCCAGAGTTAAAATCAATTCCCGTAACTTCTTAATTCCATCAGGCGCAGCAAAAGCCACATCAAAATGTTGTTCCAAAAGACTCATTAGTTAGCCCCCAACGCCAGCATCAACTCTTGCTTGAGCGAGTTTTGAGCGTCTGTCATTTGTCGATCGATCTCCAGATATTACTGCATCAACTCATCAGGATCGCGGTGATTGATTGCCACTTCGTGGGAATTTTTGCAATCGAGATTATAGTTACGCGCTGCGATTTCCTGGGCTGATACCTTCCAGGCATATTCGCTCGGCTGACGATTATTCCACCATTGTTTCTCGCGATCGAATTCCTGAATTGTCAGCGGTTTCGATCGAGAATAAGACTTATAACCTGGCGGATAAGGATGCTCGAAAAACCACACATCCGCAGTCGAGCCGCCCTTATCAAAGAACAGGATATTGGTATTAATGCTAGTGTAGGGGCTGAATACGCCCTTGGGCAACCGGACGATCGTATGCAGATTGAAATCTTCCAGCAACTCGCGTTTGAGATTGGTTTTCGTCCCCGCACCAAAATCCGCCCATCAGTAATCGAAAATTCTTCCCGAATCTGCGTCAAAATATCCCAACCCGATCGCTCTAATGCTGGCGTGATATATTTGGTACAAATATCCCGCTCCGAGAGCTGTTTCTTATCCATATTT
>JANOPX010000377.1:0-3760 GCA_031422115.1 Chamaesiphon sp. VAR_4_metabat_408
CCCCTCACCCCTGACCCCTCACAATGATCGACCAAAAAGAAGCCGAAAACCAACCACAATTGGAAACCATCGCCGAGCAACTAGAATCTCTAGACGCAATCTCAGAGGATTCATTCCTGTGGGTGTCGGAGGAGGGGGCAACTCTGACAGAATTCAACTCATTTAAGCCAATCCCCCAGGGGGGTGAGAATGCTCACAAGCGGGTAAATCGACAACAGCAGACATTGCATCGACAAATTTTGCTGACACTTCTACCCTTGGCATTAATTCCACTGGGGTTGAGTGGGTGGATGGTGATGACAAAAATTACTCAGCCCGCTCCAGTCATTGAGTCATCCCGTGGGGAGGGAATAGACATCGCGCAGGAACAACAGCATGACACATTGTGGTGGCAAAGTTTTATATCATTGATGTCGATCGGTGCGGTAAATTTGGGTGCGGCATTGTGGATGGCTCGTCGTCTGTCTACTTCATTCGATCGCATCGCCGTCAAACTAAATGAAGCCGCTCATGGCGATCTTTCTGCCCAACTCGAATATGGCGATAATGCTCAATTTCAACAGGTAGCGAATAATTTCAATCAATTAGTGACTAATTTCAATCGCACCCTCAAACAACAGAATTTGACAGCGCAAGCAAACGACTTATTTGGGAAAGTCGCGCTCATCGCCCAAGAATCCCTCGATCCCATTCGGGCTTACGAACTGGGAGTACATGGGATCCGAAAACTACTGAATGCCGATCGAGTATCTATTTACCGTTGTGAGTCAGACTGGAGTGGGGTAGTGGTAGCTGAGTCGGTGCAAACTGGCTATAGATCGACAATGACACACCCCACCCAGCGGATGTACTTTGCCGAATCACCAGCGGAGCTAGAGCGGTATCAGCAGGGCAAGAGTGTGGTAATCCACGATCTCGATGCAGCGCAACTCAGCCCAGAACGCCGCAAACTCGTCACCCAACTGCAAGCTCGATCGCAGATTGTGGTGCCCATCATCGTTGACAAACAACTCATCGCTTTATTATCGATCCAACAATGTAGCGCATTAAAACATTGGGAATCAGCTCGAAAGTGGGAAGCATGGGAGATCGAATTCTGCGCTCAAGCCGCCCAGCGACTGGGATTGGCAGTCGAACAGATCGGCACTTGGACGAAACAAGCGGCCGAAATTCGCCGTACCAATATGTTGTCTCAAGCTCTCCAGATTCGCGACTCCCAAGAGTTGACAAAATTAGTCGATCGGGCATTGGAGAGCATTCGCCAAGAATTTAATCTCGATCGAATCATCATCATCAGTTGTACCGACAGACAAGTCGGCAATATCTCTGGCATCGCCCTCAAACCGGGCTGTGTGACGATCGATGAAGAACTGCTCGAAAACTATATCCGCTCGGAAATCAAGTACGGTGGTGACGCACCCAGACAGATTAGCAACATTTATGACATCGATCTGACAGGGGGGCTAACTGCCGACAGTATTACCCTGCTCGAAGATTTGCCGCTGCGGGCGAGTATAGTTGCACCGATCGTCGTTGAGGGACAATGGTTTGGTTTGACGATCGGACATATGGCGGCGGAAAGTAGAGAGTGGCAAGAGTCAGAGGTTGACAAATTTGCAGTTGTTGCCAGTCAAATTGGGCTAGCTCTCCATCAGAGTAAACTAGTTACCGAACGTGATAATAATGCCCGTCGATCGCAAATTCTCTCCAACTTTACATTGCAACTACGGCAATCCCTGAGACGGGAAGATATATTAAACACTGCTGTCGAACTCGTCCGTGAAACAATGAATCTAGATCGATCGATCGTATTCGAGTTAGATGCGAGTTTTAAAGGTAAAGTCGTCGCCGAATCAGTTGGATCCGGTACATCTTCAATTTTGGCACAACAGATCGAAGACTGTTGTATCGAGAAGGCTGGATACCAAAATGGGCACATTACCGCCTTCCCAGATATTTACAAAGCTGGTTTGACTGACTGTCATATTCAGATGCTCGAAAAACTTGATGTGCGGGCAACTTTGGTCGTGCCAATTACGATCGATGGTCAGTTATTTGGGTTACTAATCGGGCATCAATGTCACGCATCTCGACTCTGGCAACAGGAAGAAATCAATCTATTCAATCAGTTGGCAACTCAACTCGCCTTAGCTCTCAATCAATCCTTACTGATTGAGGAGCGAGAAGCAGCAGCCAAGCGATCGCAATTCCTCTTGGATACTACCCTCAAACTGCGCCAATCGATCGATGAAACCGAAATCCTCAATTTAGGTCTCCCCGAAATTAGAAAAGCGTTTAATCTCAGTCGAGCGAGTATTTTGGTTACTGGCGAGCATCAAGTCGGGCGAATCATTGCTGAAGCCATCGATGACCCCACAAGATCGGTGCTCGAAATCCCTTTTCCCCAAGAACTGCTACCAGAGATTCGCGGGCTGGGGTTTGCTGAAGGTAATACTATCGTTGCTGATGATATCCGCGATGCTGGTTTTACTGAAGCTCTCACCGCATTTTTATTAAAGATCGATGTTCATGCAGCCATTTCAGTGCCGATTTTGAGCGGTGGTGAGTTATTTGGAATGCTCACTTGCAGTTCCCGCACTGCGCCTCGGCGATGGGAACAGATCGAAGTCGATACGATCCTCCAATTTGCTACCCAAATGGGGATTGCCCTCAATCAGGCTAAATTAGTGAGCAAACTAGAAGCCGCCAACTCTCAACAAGCAGAATACGCCATCAGCCAGCAATCTGCGCGAGAATTGCTTCAGAAAAATGCCTGGGAACTACTACTACAAGTCGATCGGATTTCCCAAGGGGATTTGACGATTCGGGCAAAAGTAACCGAAGATGAAATCGGGACGATCGCCGATTCCTACAATGCTACCGTAGAAAGCTTGCGGGGATTGGTCACAAATGTCCAAAATGTCTCTCAAGAAGTAGTTCGCACCACCCGCCGCAATGAGATTTCCGTTGTCGAACTCTCCGTTGATGCCCTCCAACAAGCCGAGGAGGTGGGTTTAGCCTTGACTCGACTCCAGGATATGTCAAGCTCGATTCAACTGGTAGTAAATAATGCCCTCGTTGCCGAATCAGCGATGATGGAATCAGCCCAACTAGTCAGAGATGGCGATGCGGCGATGAATCGTACGGTAGAAGGGATTCTGACGATTCGGAATACAGTTGCCGAAACCGCCAAAAAAGTCAAACGGTTGGGTGAATCCTCCCAGAAAATTTCTAAAGTCGTCAGCCTCATTAGTAACTTCGCCGCCCAAACCAACCTGCTCGCGCTCAATGCCAGTATCGAGGCGGCGCGTGCGGGTGAGGAAGGGCGAGGTTTTGCGGTAGTTGCGGAAGAAGTCCGCTCCCTAGCACGTCAATCCGCCGAAGCCACGGGGGAAATCGAGAAATTAGTCGCGGGGATTCAAGCTGAGACTAATGATGTAGTCACAGCGATGGAGGCTGGTACCGAACAGGTAGCAATTGGGACAAAATTGGTGGATGAAACTCGATCTAGTCTCAATCGCATCGCCGCTACCAGTGCCCAAATCGGTCAACTTGTCGAAGCCATCGCCCAAGCTGCACTCCTCCAATCGGAGAACTCGACCCAAGTAACTCAAAGTATAGATCGAGTCGCCACCATCGCCAACAAAACCTCTTCCCGCGCCGACAATGTTCAAGTCGCCTTCCAAGATCTACTCAAGCTGGCACGAGAGCTTCAGACGAATATTGGGCAATTTAAAATTGACTAGTTAGGAGGGGGGGA